>CAMZCW010000202.1 GCA_947305045.1 uncultured Bacteroidales bacterium
CGACAACTTTCCGGAATACGAGCATTTCGTCATCTTCGCTCCAATGGCCGGCCTCTTCCTCGGGAACCGCAGGCCCATGTTGGTGTTTATTCCAAAATTCGACGACTTGGAAACCGCAGCGGTTGACATAGAAGTGGATATTGCGCTTCTCAAAATAGGGAGTGATGGTCTCCCAGACCCGAATCTCCGGATGCAGGGCCTCCACGGCCTTCCACGCCGCCTGCCCGATGCCTTTGCTGTGGCACTCCGGGAGGACGAAGAGCAGCTCCAGATCGCCCTTCGCATTTTCCCGGTCGATAGTTATCACGACGCCGCCCACTTTTTGACCGTCCAGGACTATTCGGTAGGTCTCGGCCATCTCTCCGTCGATGGAATGCTCGATCGTCGAACGGGAGATCACTTCTTCTCCCTCTTCGCAACGGTTATCCCGCATCCCGAACTCCTGCTGGGCACCGTACTTGAACGCCCATTGGTTGTCCTGGATGAATTGTTCCCGATCCTCGGACTGCAGGGGAACAAGTATGACCTCAGGTAGTTTCATACCATCTACATGGTTTGAAATATTTATCGTCTCTGGTAATAGTATTTGTACGAATCATATTTAATTACAGCACGGGCCGACAACACCATTTCATTTGAAGTCAGGGAGACAACATCATATGCAGGGGAACCGTCAAGATAAATCTTTTTATTCTCGTAACGGAAAGCACTTTCCCAGCTAAGTCGCTTCCCCGACCAATAGGACATGGTCTCCTCGGTTATTATCACGTGTATATCGCCGTGGATAGGCAGATCCTGGTTGACTCTTCCGGCCAATATGGCTTCCATTTTTTTAAGCTGCCAGGTCCCTATAAAATTGGATTGTTTGGGATTATCGATTTTACTGTTGCACGACGAAAGCCCCAAGGTAACTGCCACAGCGGTGATGACGAGGAAAAAGACCCTGATGTTTCTAAGATTCATGGCATTCTGATTATTATCGTTGTAATAATACGAATTATTATGCAAATAACAACCATTTTAGCCACTGACAAGTTGTTTTTAACACTTTCGCCCGCACTCAGAGCAACAACATACGCACTATCTTCATCCTCACCGTTTTACTGGTGTCGTAGTCATAATGTGCAAGGTGTGATTTTGAATGATACACCTTGAACACTAAAACCAGCCTGGACCGCCTTCTATTGGCATTATCGTGTACAAGGTCTGCGGCCTAAAAACACACCTTGTACAATAAGCCACAAATCTCGAACCTCCGTTTCATCGAAGGGCTGCTGCTGATACAGTCTTTCATTGAGATGATTGACCGATAAACAGGAATTTACTTGGCAATCATTCTAATCAGAGAAAGATCTCCACTAGACAGGGCCTCGAAGTTGGCTTCAATCTTCTCGATATCCCAATCCCACCACTTCAAGTCCAGGAGATAAGCGATGAAATCCTCATCGAAACGCTTCTTGATAACCCTGCAAGGGTTGCCTGCGGCAACTGCATACGGAGGAATGTCGGAAGCCACGACAGAATTTGCTCCAATGATGGCACCGTCGCCGATATGCACACCGGGCATAATGGTCACATTCTGACCGATCCAGACATCGTTGCCGACCACGGTATCGCCCTTCAGAGGCAATTCATCTTTTACAGGAGCGATGGCGCTGCCCCACTCTCCGCCCATTATGTAGAATGGATAGGTCGTCACGCCATCCATTCTGTGGTTGGCCCCGTTCATCACGAACTCAATGCCTTTGGCGATGGCGCAGAACTTCCCGATAATCAGTTTGTCGCCGATGAAATCGTAGAAGTGTGTTACGTGTTTCTCAAACTGGTCCGCACCATCCACGTCATCATAGTATGTGTAGTCCCCGATGATGATACGGGGATTCTTCACCACATTCTTGATAAAACAAAGACTAGGGATCTTCGGATTTGGAAAAGCCGAGTCCGGATCAGGCCTTGTTGATATAATTCTACTCATTGATTATCAGTGCTTTATTTTAAAATAGTCCAGAAGTGCCTTGTAGTTGTCCTGGGCCGTGAGGCAAGTGTCAGTCAGATAACCGTTGATGTGTCCCCATTCACGAAGGCCACGATAGTAGAAATACTTGAGGTCGTCCGTAATGATAAACGGAACGATACCGTTGGCCAGGCATTCCTTGAACATCACCAGACGCCCGACTCGTCCGTTTCCGTCCTGGAAAGGATGGATGAGTTCGAACCTCTGATGAAGGTCAATGATGTCCTCCAGTGATTTCTCTTTCTTGGCGTTGTAGGCGGCAAGAAGTGCTTTCATTCTCTGATGGACCTGTTCAGGAGGGCAGGTAGCTTTCCCTCCTACCTCGTTGGGAAGCTTCTTATAGTCACCGACATTAAACCAATCCTTCCTGCTATCGGATGTCCCGGTTTTCAGGGTGTGGTGCAACTCTTTTATGAAAGATTCCGAGAGCCTTTCCTCAGCTCGGTCAATGATAAGGTCGATGCAACGGAAGTGGTTGGTTGTTTCTACGATATCATCGACATTCACGCTTTCGTCCGTTATGCCGATGGTGTTGGTTTCAAAAATGTAGCGCGTCTGCTCATGGGTAAGCCTGCTGCCTTCGATATGGTTGGAATTGTAAGTGAGGTCAATCTGCGTTCTATGGTAGATTCCTCCGCTCATTTTTCCTGCTTTTTCTTCCCTGAGGCGCTTCATAAGTGGACTGACCCTGCGTTTCCCCTTTCTGGGCAGCGGGGTGTCGGCAGGAATGATCCAGGTCTTTCCCGAAAGAAAAGCCCCGTCCATTTTCCCTTCGCTGCACCAGTTTCGCACAGTGCGTTCAGAAAGGTTATGCAATTCTGCATATTGACTGACGGTAATGAATTCCATAATCTATCGGCAATTAATGCTTCTATGCCGATACAAATATAATAATTCTTGCCGATATCGGCAAGAATAGAATGGCTATTTAGAAAAAAAAGCACCTGCAATGCAAGTGCTTTCTAAGTAGCGGGAGGCGGACTCGAACCACCGACCTCCGGGTTATGAGCCCGACGAGCTACCAACTGCTCTATCCCGCGATGTTTGGGACTGCAAAGGTAGATAAAAATAATTAATATCCAAAAAAAGTGTATCTTTGAGCATATGAAAACCACATTCTTCTCCATTATCCTGACGCTTGCCCTTTCCGTAACGCTGCATGCCGGGACCTGCCGGCTGGAGCACTGGGAGTTCTCCCGGGACGGAGAGCATTGGGAAGCGGTCACGGTTCCGCACAGCACAAATGCCGTCGACGGCCGTTCGGCGGCGTACTATCGCGGCCAGACGCATTACCGTTGTGAGATCTCCCCGGATCTGTCCAAGACCTCTTTCCTCCTGTTCGAAGGAGCAGCCCAGGCCTCGCGGGTCTATGTGAACGGAGATCTTGCCTACGCACACAAAGGCGGATACACGCCTTTCGTCGTTCCGCTGAAGGGACTGCTCCGGCCGGAAGGAAATGTAGTGGAGGTCGTCTGCGACAACAGCGTTGATCTGGAGATGATCCCCATTTCGTCCGACTTCAACAAGAACAACGGCCTGCACAATCCGGTGTCGCTGCTGGAGTACGATGGCGTGTTCCTGTGCCCGATCGAATACGGGCCGGACCGCTTCCACCTGGTCCAGACGAAGGTGTCGGACGCGAAAGCCATCGCCGAGGTGCAGGCCAGACTGGAGAACCGCCTGCCCAAAGCGAAACGCGTGAAGGTGTTGCTGACGCTCCGGGATGCGGAAGGGAAAACGGTCTGGAAGAAACGCCAGCGCGTGAAGGTTCCCGCGGGAGGCGCGTACGCTTATGCGAAGGAGATCCGGCTGAAGCACCCGCATCTGTGGGACGGCGTAGCGGATCCGTATCTGTACACGGTCGAGCTGACGGTCGGCGATGACTGCACGAAGAAAGAAATCGGCTTCCGCTATTTCCGCCTGGACAAGGACGGGGGCTTCTTCCTGAACGGACATCCCTACCCGCTGCGCGGCGTGAGCATGCACCAGGACATGGAAGGGCGCGCCTCGGCCCTGACGAAGGAGGATTTCGACCGCGACTATGCCATCGTGCGCGAGCTCGGATGCAATTTCCTGCGCCTGGCCCACTATCCCCACAACGATTATGCTTTCCAGCTCTGCGACCGCATGGGCATTGTGGTCCAGACCGAGATTCCCTGGGTCAATATCTGCGGCGAGCGTGCGACAGACGTCTATTTCGACAACATCCACAACCAGATGTGGGAGATGATCACGAGCTTCTACAACCACCCGTCCATCTGCTTCTGGGGCATGTGGAACGAGC
>CAMZCW010000203.1 GCA_947305045.1 uncultured Bacteroidales bacterium
ATAAAGATCATCCTTTACGCTCGAAACAACTTGCACGGAATATGACGAAGAGCCGGAGACTGTACCCTCCGCAACACTTTGGGGTGTAGCGGCATCCCTCTCCGTGACGGCTAACAATTTATCCCACAATGATTTACGCACTAATCCTCGTTCAAAAATTGAACGAGGATTATACAATAACCAACTAATAATCAGTCGATTACATGTCACCGCTTTTTTAGCTGCGGCGGCTGTTTCCGATGGAAATGTAGTACAGCAAAATGGCCAGGGAACCCAGGGCGGCAATCACGTAGGTGTACGCGGCCCACTTGAGGGCATCCACGGCCATGGGTTTGGTTTCATAGCCCACAATGCCGGCGCTTTCCAGCCAGGACACAGCCCGGGCGCTGGCGTTAATCTCTACGGGAAGGGTGATAAAGCTGAACAGCGTGGTAAGGGCAAACAGGGCAATACCTATCCACAGCAGAGAAGGGAATGTATTGATGAAAATAACCCCGGCCAGCAGTACCCAGGACACAATGTTGCTGGAGAAGGAGACCACGGGCACCAGGGCACTGCGCATCCTGAGCCAGGCATAGCCCGTAGCATGCTGCACCACGTGTCCGCATTCGTGCGCGGCTACGGCAGCTGCGGCCACCGACTTCCCGTAATACACATTTTCACTCAGGTTCACGGTTTTGGTGGTGGGATCATAGTGGTCCGTGAGTTTGCCCTCTATCGACACAATCTTGACGTCCCGGATCCCATGGGCCTGCAGCATACGGCTGGCAACCTCTGCGCCGGTAAGCCCCAGCGGGACCTGGGAATATTTCTCGAAACGGCTGCTGAGCCTGTTTTGGATGATGAGACTGAGCACCATCACCACAATCATGATAATCCAAATACCGGTACTTGACATAACACGTTCTTTTAACGGAGCGCAATGCTCACAAAAACTGCACCCCTTCTGCAAAAATACAATTTTTATGACAAAATGTCGGTCAAAAGTAGTATTTTTGCATGATATTTACACGATAGGCATGCGCGAACTGAAAGACGATTTCTCCCGTTTGGAACTGAATCTCAAGGCGGCAACGGAAAATTACCGTTACTTCCGCTCGTTGCTGGACCCCAAAACCAAGTTGCTGGTTCTGGTGAAGGCCAATGCATACGGGCACGGCGGTGTGGAGTTCGCATCCATGATGCAGCGCGCCGGAGCGGACTATCTGGCCGTAGCCTACCCGGTAGAGGGCCTGGAATTGCGTCGCAATGGTATCTCCCTGCCCATTCTGGTACTCACCGCCGGCACGGATTTCTATCCGGAGATTATCGACACGCGCATGGAGCCCTCCATCCCCAACCTGTATTCCCTTAGAAAACTGGTGGAAATTCTGCGGGAGCGGGGCATCCGGGACTATCCCATTCACATCAAGCTGGACACCGGCATGCACCGCCTGGGCTTTATGACGGACGAACTGCCGGAGCTGGTAAAGTACCTCAAACAGACCACGGAGGTAAAAGTCAAGGCCGTTTTTTCCCATCTCTGCGTGGCGGAGGACCCTTCTGAGGACCCTTTCACCCTCGGTCAAATACACCTTTTCCGTGACAATGTGAATTATATTGCCGATGGTATCGGCTACATGCCCATGCGCCATATCCTGAATTCTGCCGGCATCGAGCGTTTCCCGCAGTTTCAGTTTGACATGGTGCGCCTGGGGATTGGCATTTACGGCATCAGCGCCCTGCCGGAGAAAAAACTTGCGCCTGTCGCTTCGCTTAAATGTAAGGTACTGCAAGTAAAAACGTTAGGCTCGCAGGACACCATTGGTTATGGCCGATGGGGCCATGCCAAGGAAGGCACCGTCATTGCCACCATCCCGGTGGGTTATGCGGACGGCCTGGACCGGCACCTGGGCCGTGGCAACGCGTCCTTCAGTGTGAACGGCCACCGGGCGCCTACTATCGGCAATATCTGCATGGACATGTGTATGCTGGATGTAACCGGCATCCCCTGCGCCGTGGGGGACACCGTGACCATTTTTGGCGAGGACCCTACCGCCAGTGAACTGGCCGGCATCCTGGGCACCATCCCGTACGAGATTCTGGTCTCCGTACCCCGCCGCATCCACCGGCTGATTATCCGCTGATTTTTCCCCGTCCCTTTGCCGCCGCAGTCCAAAAGCGGTGATTGGTAATCGCTTGATTATTAGAAAGTTACTATATAATCCTCGTTCAGATTTCGAACGAGGATTATTATGTAACTCACTGTGGGATAATTGGTTAACCGTCACGGGGGCACCGGCGCTGAGGGTCCAGGGGATGGACCTTCGACAACGGATGGAAGGGATGGAGGTGAGGGAGGAAATTAGAACAAGGTGGGATGATTCTCCTCCAGTTCGGAGAGGATTTTGGTCATGATGGCCTCACGGAAGAGGGCGGATTTGGCGTGGACCTTGAAGCGGGAGCAATACTCGTCAATGGCGGCGAGCTCACTGGCGTTGAAATAGAGCACATAGCGGTTTTTCCGGAGCAGCAGTTCGCGCTGCTTCTCCAGGTAGGCGGGGTCTACGCCCGGAATTTTTTTACGTCTGGCCATATCAGTGAGATTTCTCGGCTTCGCTCGAAATGACAGAGGAGGCGGGGCCCGAAATGACAGAGGAGGTGGTGCCCGAAACAACTGAGGAGGTGGTGCCCGAAACAACTGAGGAAGCGGGGCCAGAAACGACAGAGGCACCGCCCGCAACGGCTGTTAAATCTACATATTTATGCCGCACCACGCCCTTCCTGTCCAACTCCAGCACCATGGAAAGGGCGGACAGGTCGAAGGTGTCCAGCAGGAGCCGCCCCTGCTCCGGAGCATCCGTCAGGAGCCCGTCCATATCGACCAGCAGCACGCGGGCACGGCGATTTGCCAGAACCACCTTCTCCACTGCTGCGAGCATTTCCTGACAGGAAGAACAGTTGGCCGAATAAAACACCACATAGGCCGGCGAACCTTTAAGCTTCCGCAAAGCAAACTCCCCGGAGCGAGAACCCGACACAAACAGACCGGGTTTCCGCCGCAGCACGCCGTTCACGCGAAGATCCGGCACTACCGAGCCCACCGGCGTCCGGGAGCAAAGGTCCAGCAGCAGTTCCCCGAGCGACACCACCTGCGCCTGGTCCTCAGGCGTATCCCACACGTCCGGCAACTGAATATACTTTTTCACAAACGGCACGGCAGCCTCGCGGAACACCTCCGTTTTCCGGGACGATAAATAATACAGCATGTCGCCCATATGCTGCTTAAAGGCATCCATACTCCCCTCCCCGAACGTACGGGCGGCCATATAGTCCGCCACATCCATTACGTCCGAGGCCTTGAGGGAATCCCCAAAGGCGGCAAACAGCTGGTCGAAAGCGACCATCTGCGACGCGTCCCCGTACGCATACGGCTCCGAGGAGAACTCCCGGCTGAGCAGCAGCTGCAACGCCGGCGTATCCAGCCCGCGCCCCAGAATGACGCCGGACGGCGACACCAGAAACAGACGCGGTGTCTGCAGCACCCCGTAGAGTCGCTGCCAATCTGCGGGCTCCGGCGACCAAACATGCGTAAAGCCTTCAAAATCGGCCATATAGGACCTCCAGGAAGCCTCCTCCTGCCCTACGTAAATGGCATACACCGTCACCGGATACTTCCCTTCCTTGACAAACGCCTTCAATCGGGCCGATTCCACCTTGCATGTAGAGCACCCCGTATCGTAAAAATACAGCACAGCATAGCCTTTTCCGGGCACGTTCACACGGCTCCCCTCGGGCGTAAGAGCCTGCAATACCGGCGCCTGCATCCCCACGAGCGAGGATTTGTTGAACTCCACAAAAACCCTGGCGTTCAGCAAATCCATATCCTCCACCATGGCCACCTTGCCGGAAAGGAACCACTCCTGCGCTACATGCACGGCCACGGCGTCATCCCCCATAATCCTGGACTGGAGGTAATGGTTGTACACCTTGAGCGCCACATATTGCCGGACCAGCGAGTCCTGACAGGACGCAATGAGAAAATCACACTCCTTATTTTGGACCGCCGCCGGCTCTCCGGCGAGCGACGTGAAATATTCTTCCAGCTTGGCCCCCAGTTCCGGATACGGTTCCTGGGCCAGCGCCGCAAGGCTCAAAAGGGCCGACAATAAACAGAGTATCCGCTTTTTCATAGCTCTATGCCCTCCGGAATAAAGGCCGAATAATCCCCGCCATGGCGAAGAATATCCCGCACCGCAGAAGAAGAAATGTGCGCAAATTCCTGGGCCGTAG
>CAMZCW010000204.1 GCA_947305045.1 uncultured Bacteroidales bacterium
CGTAAAAATGCGATTCTTAGAGGCTTCGAAAAACGGATCCTTTTTCAGCGGCCTCCCTCTCAAATCCCACCTTGCCCACCGAGGGGGATTGCGTAAGGCCGTTGTGTTGCGGTAAGGTGATGTGCAAAGAGCCCTCAGCAGGAGGGGGATGGTAAGTGCTGGCCCCGGTAGGGTTGTGGCAATGCAAGGCGCAAAGGCTCCCAAGTGAGAGGTATGGCCTCCGCTTGGGTTGAATGAGGGTGAGTGCAGGGAACCAGGGGAATGGACAGAGAGAAGGGGCAGAGGGAAGGGGCAGAGGGAAGGGATTGTATCCAAAGGGAACGGCACCCCTCCCCAAGGGTGCCGTTCAGGTATATAAAACGAACTTAACAAATGGACTCGAATCACTTCGAGGTCCATAGCAAAGTTACAATCTTTTATTCTAAAAACAAATTTTTCTTACGAATTCTGATAAATAAAATTATTTATTTTCAAAAGTGTAAGTTTAATCGTTTAAAGTTCAATTATTTACAATAATGCGGTCAAAGCATCATAATAGCGCTTGGAAACGGGGATTTGCTTCACTTCCTCCCGGTCCAGCTGGGCCAGGGCAAAACCTACAGAATCCTTGCGGACCAATTCTACATGTGCCGGATTCAGAAAGAAGGAGCGATGGCAGCGCACCAGCCCATGCCGTTCTAAAGATTCCTCCAGGGCGCGCATGGAGGAGCGTAAATTGAACTCCTTCACGCGGCCGTTATCCAAATAGATAATATGTACATAGTTCTCTTCCGATTCGATATACAGGATGGCCTCTGCGCTGAGTACGATTTTGAGTCGTTTTTGTTCGTCGTAGAAGCGGATGAGGGTGCGTTCATCTACCATGGGGGCCAGCCGGGCCCGTTTCCCAAACACATGGAGTTGAACGGCCATGGAGAGAATGGAAAGAGGGAAAACCAGAATGCCGGCTGTATAGAGTACGCAAAGACTCATGGTGGTGAAATAGGTATGTACCCCTGCCCAGCCAATACCCATGGGAATGGACATGAATAGGCCGATGATAACGACTTCCCCCGTGCACCAGAGTACGTAGAGGGACCAGTTCAGGTCCAGGACACGACGCAGCAGATACAGGAGCAGGCGAGAAAACACCATAACTCCCAGTACGATGAGAGAACAAATAATGAGGTTTAAGGTGTAACGTCCCTGTCCGGCGGAGAGAAAATCCGAAATGTGAAACGGATCATATGCCAGGACAAACAGGAAGTAAAACAGAGGGACCACCGTAAAGAACATTACGGTAGGCGGCATCTTGTAAAAGGTTCTTGCAATGGCTTTCATATGTCCCAAATTTACTGGGACAAAGATACAAATTATTTCCATTTCGTCCCAAAATAAGCACTTTTATCCCTAAATACGTATTTTCGTCCCAAACCGTTCGTCCCTGCAACATTTATTTTCCAGGCCCTTGCGCATCCCCTATTTTTGCATCGCAAACCAAGAAAAACAGCGCAAAATGAAAACCGTCATTCCCATCTTTTTTTCAGTGAACGACGCTTATTCGCCGTTCCTGGCAACAGCAATATGCTCCATCAAGGACAATGCCTCCAGGAGCTTTACCTACCATATACATATTCTTACCGATGATATTTCGGCGGCGAACAAAGACCGCCTTTCCGCACTCGCTGAGGAGGACTTCCTCATTGAATTCAACTCGCTCACCGCGAAACTGGCCAGTCTCACTGCTGTAGAACAGCTCCAAAACCACTGCTTTGGCGCCTTTGCTTCCCTCACCATTTACTTCCGCCTCTTTATACCGGAACTGTTCCCGCAGTATGACAAGGTGATTTATTTGGATGCCGATCTGGTTGTTCCGGGCGATATTTCGCAACTTTTCCAGGAGCGTTTGGGCACAAAACTGGTAGGCGCCGTCGCGGATTATTCTATTCAGAAAATAGCCCCATTTATGCGCTATATTGACAGATATGTGGGTGTTGACCACCAAAATTACGTCAATTCCGGCGTATTGTTACTCAATAGCAAGCGCCTTCGTGAGGTGAATTTAGCCAGCCGTTTCCTGGCTATGGTGGCGCAATACGCTTTGGAAACGGTTGCCCCGGACCAGGACTACCTGAACGCCCTGTGCTGGTGTGGCATCCACTACCTGGACCCGGAATGGAACGCTATGCCCTCCGAGTGTCTGCGCTACATGGACAACCCGCAGATCATTCATTATAACCTGGGCTCTAAACCCTGGCTTAACGAAACCGTTCCTCATGATGACATTTTCTGGAAATACGCCGCTATTTCCGGTTACGAGGAGGAAATCCGCTCGCGTCGCCGGGCGTTTTTGAAAGACACTACCGCTATGAAAAACTATAAAAATGCAATCAGGAAACTGATTCATATGGCTGCCCGGCTTGCGGATGCACCGGTGTCGTTCCGCACGCTTATGACTGGCCACCAGACGCTCCGTTTATGCTCCTAGTGCCTCCCGTCCGCGAACAGGCCATTGCCGCCATTCGCCAGGCGGCGGAGGAGGGCCGGTTTAACGACAAGACCGAGCCCTTCGACCCTGTATGGGCCCCCAAGGCGCTACAAGACAACATTCAGGCCTACGTAAATACCTTGGACAGCCCGCTGTTTAAGCTAAAAAACCGGGCTGCCCGCCTCCTTGTCGATTATTGGGTCCGCCGCTACAGCGAAGGCGTCAATGAAATCCGGGGAATGGAAAAACTTTCGTCCCTCAAAGGGCCTGCTTTCGTCACAAGCAACCATTTTAATCCGTTTGACAACGGTGTACACCGCAGCCTTGCCAGGGAAACCGGTCACGGCCGCCTCACGGCCATCAGCCAGGGGACCAACTTTGTGATGCCCGGGCTCAACGGCTTTGTCCTCCGCAACATAGACGTCATCCCCCTCATCCCGGAACCGTCCTACATGCACGGCACCTTCCGTGAACTGATATCCAATCACTTGGAACAGAATCATTTCATCCTCATCTATCCCGAGCAGGAAATGTGGTTCAACTACCGCAAACCCCGTCCGCAGAAGCGGGGTGCCTTCCTGTTTGCGGCCCAGTACAACGTCCCCGTCATCCCCACCTTCGCGGAGATGCGTGAGCTCCCAGAACAGCAGACACCTCAGTTTAGGCAGGTCAAATTAATTCTCCACGTTCTGGACCCCCTCTTTCCGGATCCTGCCAAAAGCCCAAGAGAAAACAGCATTTCCATGTGCGAGGCTGATTATCAGGCAAAAAGAGCCTGTTACGAGCATTGTTACAACAAACCGCTCACCTACGATTTCACCCCCTGGGACATTGCCGGCTGGACTGGGGCGCTCCCTCAATCGACCTGTATGTAAAGATTCTTTTCCATTTTTGTCAAAAAAATTGTATATTTGCATGATTACGCGCAATTATACTTTAAACCTAATATAATTTCTTATGGCAGAAATCAAGAAAAGAGTCTATCGCTTTGGCGGAAAGCACGCTGAAGGCGACGGCAAGATGAGAGAGCTGCTGGGTGGCAAAGGTGCCAACCTGGCAGAGATGAACCTCCTGGGCATGCCCGTTCCGGCAGGTTTCACCATCACCACCGAATGCTGCACCGAGTACTATCGGCTGGGCGGCGGCTACACTCCGGAACTCAAGGCGGAAGTGGCTGCAGCACTGGAAGCTACGGAAAAAATCATGGGCAAGAAATTCGGTGATGAGAACGACCCGCTCCTCGTCAGCTGCCGCTCCGGCGCCCGCAGCTCCATGCCGGGCATGATGGACACCATCCTCAATATCGGCCTTTGCTCCAAGACCATCCCCGGTATGATCAAGAAGACCGGCAACCCGCGCTTCGTTTACGACGCCTACCGCCGTCTCATCATGATGTACTCTGACGTTGTGATGGAAAAGGCAGAAGGCATTGAGCCTGCCGATGGCCAGGGCATCCGCCAGCAGCTGGACCGCATGATGGAGGAAGTCAAGAAAGCCAACGGGTACAAGAGCGACACCGAGCTCACCGCAGACCAGCTCAAAGACCTGGCGGAGGCCTTCAAGGTCCGCATCAAGGAAGTGCTGGGCGTAGAATTCCCGGATGACGCCATGGCTCAGCTGTGGGGTTCTATCGGCGGCGTGTTCAAGAGCTGGAACGGCAAGCGCGCCATCCGTTATCGTCAGATTGAACATATTCCGGACGATTGGGGCACGGCTGTAAACGTGCAGTCCATGGTGTTCGGCAACATGGGCGACACCTCCGCCACCGGCGTGGCCTTCT
>CAMZCW010000205.1 GCA_947305045.1 uncultured Bacteroidales bacterium
CCTCACCCTGGACCGCGAGGCCCGCAAGATGTCCCTGGGCATCAAGCAGCTCACCACCAACCCTTGGGAGAGCATCCGCGAGAAATATCCTGTAGGTTCCCAGCACAAGGCTACCGTTCGCAACATCACCAACTTCGGTGTGTTCGCTGAGCTGGAGGACGGTGTGGAAGGTCTTATCCACATCTCCGACCTCAGCTGGAACAAGATCAAGCATCCCGCAGAGATGGTTCAGAGCGGCGACGTCATTGACGTAGTTATCCTGGACTTCGACGAGAACAGCCACAAGCTGTCCCTGGGCCACAAGCAGCTCACCCCCAACCCTTGGGACGAGCTCGAGGCCAAGTACCCTGTGGGCACCGTGGTAGATGCCACTGTGACCGTTGCCGGTGACAAGAACACCACCCTCACCTTCGCGGATGGCACCGAGGCTACCGCCTTCAACCGTGAGATGGTGAAAGAAGATGGCAAGCAGGCCCTCGTGGGCGAGACCCTTCCTGTGAAGGTTGTGGATCTGCGCCGCAGCACCCGCACCGTCCGTGTCTCCCACGTACGTACCTATCAGGAGGTAAAGGCCGCCCGCGAAAACGCTGAGGCCGAATCCGCCAAGAAGGCCATCAAGAAGGTGCAGAGCAATGTGGAGAAGACCACCCTCGGTGACATCTCCGCGCTGGCTGCCCTGAAGGAGCAAATGGAAAAGGGTGAGTAATAACCCGTTCACACTGACCTTGCTGGGCACGGCGTCAGCCATGCCTGTCAAGGGCCGGAATCAAAGCGCCCAGGCACTCTCAGTGCATGGGCGCTTATTCCTTATTGACTGTGGAGAAGGCACCCAGTACCGCATGGTGGAAGAACACCTCCCCATGATGAAACTGGATTCCATCTTCCTTTCGCATATTCACGGGGACCATGTCTTCGGGATCTTCGGCCTGCTGAGCACCCTGGGCATGAAAGGCCGTCAAACCCCGTTGAATATCTTTGCTCCGGTGAACTTCGGACCCATCCTCAAGTTCTTCCTGAGCTATTATGGCGACGGCCTGGCCTTCGAGATTCGTTTCACACCCCTCAAGATGAAGGCCCCGGAAACTGTCCTGGAGACAAAAAGCATTGAAGTGCAGGCGTTTCCGCTCAATCACGGTATTGAGACTTTCGGCTTCCGCTTTGCGGAAAAGGAACCGCCCTTCAACGTGCACAAGGAGGCCATTGAGCTGTACGGCCTCACACTCACGGAGATAGGCACGCTCAAAAGGGGAGAGGACGTTGTACGTGCCGATGGTCGTGTGATTCCGGCCTTGGAGGCTGCCTACAAGCCTTTTGTGCCCCGGAGCTATGCCTATGTTTCCGATACGGCACCCTTCCCGGAGGAAGCCGTCTGGCTGCGTGGCACCACCGTTATCTATCACGAGGCCACCTATGTGCAGGAATTTGCCGCCCAGGGTGCCCTTCGACATCATTCTACAACGCTCCAGGCTGCGCAGGTGGCGCTGGAGGCGGGCGTCGGGAAGCTGCTCATCGGCCATTATTCTTCCCGCAGCAGCGAGGTAAAAACGTATGAGGCAGAATGCCGTAGCGTTTTTCCGCAAACTTTTGCCACTTCCGACGGCGAGGTCTACGAAATTTGATTTTTTCTTCTTAACTTAGCATCTTGAGATTCTTCGGGCGATGCCCTCAGAATGAAAATGCTATGATGAAAAAAATCGTTATCCTTTTTGTAACCTTGTTTTTGCCGCTTGCCGTATGGGCACAGTCGGTGCAGGAAAAATACATTGCACAATATTCGGACATTGCCGTGCAGGAAATGCTGCGCAGCGGCATTCCGGCCAGCATCACCCTGGCCCAGGGCATCCTGGAGTCCGGTTCCGGGCTCTCGCCGCTGGCGGCTCAGGGAAACAACCACTTTGGCATCAAGTGCCACAAGGACTGGACCGGCCGCACCATGCACAAGGACGATGACGCCAAAAACGAATGCTTCCGCGTGTATGACTCCCCGGACCAGAGTTTCCGCGATCATTCGGATTTCTTGCGCTACCGGGACCGCTACAAGTTCCTCTTCGACCTGGACCGTACGGACTACAGAGCCTGGGCCTATGGTCTTAAGCAGGCTGGCTATGCCACGGATCCCAAGTATCCTGCCAAGCTTATCAAATACATTGAAGACTATAACCTGTCGCGGTTCGATGTCGTGACGGAGGCGGAGGAAGCAGCGCTCCCGGAAGCGCCGAACAAGATTGAAGAGCCGGTCGCCGTCCGTCCCTCCGTTGCCCCTTCGCTCTCCGCAACAGAAAAAGAGCAGATGCTCCCCAGCGAGGATTTCTCTTTCGCGCTTTCCCGCAAACTGTTCTCACTCAATGGTGTTCCGTTCGTGTATGCCATGGAAGGGGAGACATATGCGTCCATCGCTAAAGAACATCATCTGTTCCGCTGGGAAATCCTGAAGTATAACGACCAGCCCAAGGGGGCTGTTCCGGAGCCCGGAGACATTGTTTACCTGCAGGCCAAGAAGAGCCAGACTCCCAAGGGGCTGGAAATGTATATCGTAGCAGAGGACGGGGAAAGTTTCCATGTCATTTGCCAGCGGTTCGGCGTCAAGGAGAAGGCCATCATGAAGTTGAATGGTTTCAGTGCGCCTGTAGAACTCCATGAGGGAGATACCATTAAACTCCGCTAGCATGAAAAAAGCGCTTGTCTGGATTGGAGTTGTGATAGCTGTGCTGTTCCTCCTTTGGGGAACGGTGACGGCCTATCGGGTGTGGTATGACCGCAAAGTTCCCAACTTTACGGGCGTGCAGCACGTATATATCTATCCGGAGATGAGCCTGGAGGAAGTGGAAGGAGGGATTCTTGCCAGTGGCCAGGTGAAAAAAGCGGCCAGCCTCAAGCGTGTTTTCAAAGAGGCACAGGCCGTAAAACCCGGCCATTATCTGGTAGATTCCACCTGCACCAGCATGTATGTCAAGCGCATGCTGGAAAAAGGCTGGCAAACGCCCGTGAACCTTACCCTCTCCGGCAGCATCCGCCGGGAGTCGGACCTGGCCCGCAAAATTGCCTCCCAGATGATGGTGGATTCCGCTCAGGTGGCGTCCTTTGTGGGTTCCAACGATTCCCTGGCGCGGTATGGCGTCAAGCGGCCGCACCTGTTTACCCTCATTATCCCGGATACCTACCAAATCCTGTGGACGGCGTCGGTCCCTGAAATTATGGACCGGCTGGTGGAGCAGCACAATGCCTGGTGGACAGCGGAACGCAAGGCGGCTGCCCAAAAGCAAGGGCTCACGCAGGTGGAGGTGTCTGTACTGGCCTCCATCGTGGATGGGGAAAGCAAGTATGTTCCCGAACAGCCGGCTATCGCCGCCGTGTACCTGAACCGTCTTCGCACGGGCATGAAGTTACAGGCGGACCCTACGGTGGCCTATTGTTTTGACTACAAACTCAATCGCGTACTCAAATCTCACCTCCTGGTGGATTCCCCGTACAATACTTATAAATATGTGGGATTGCCGCCGGGACCCATCTCCTGTCCGCCCAAAAGCTGCCTGGAGGCCGTACTGCACCCGGACAGTCACAATTACATCTTCTTCTGCGCAGACCCGGCGTTCAACGGAACGCATCGCTTTGCCTCCTCATATGCGGAACACCTGGCCAACGCCCGCGCTTTCCAGCGCGCCCTCACCCAACGCCAGCGTACTAAACAATAGAACAGATGAATAATAGCTCCACGGACATAGTCGCAAAGGCGCGGGAAGTGGCGGTGGCGGTCCTGAAGGACCAAACCCGCTACGACGGATCGCCGTTTATCGGCCACCCGGACGCAGTGGCCCGTATCGTCCGGGAAGAGATTGGTCTTCCGGAAGAATGCATTGCCGCCGTTTACCTGCACGAGGCCAGCCGCATGGGCGGTTTTGAGGTAAAGGCAGGGGAGTGGGGCGATGTCATCTGCAACCTGGTAGACGGCCTCAATAAGATTTCCACCGTCAAGCCCAAGGACACGCGGCTGGAGGCGGAGAATTACAAAAAGCTCATTATCCAGTATTCGCGGGACCCGCGCGTGACGGTCCTTAAGCTCGCAGACCGCCTGGAGGTAATGCGGAGCCTTCCCATGTTCCCTAAGAGCAACCGGGAGCAGAAGATTCTGGAAACCCTCATGCTGTACATTCCGCTGGCGCACCAGCTGGGCCTGTACAACATGAAGCGGGAGATGGAAGA
>CAMZCW010000206.1 GCA_947305045.1 uncultured Bacteroidales bacterium
AAGAAAAAATAAATCGATTTATATTTTTATGGCAACAACCAAGAAAACCACCGCCGCCAAGAAAGTGGAGGCTCCCATTGACAACAGGGAAACCTTTGTGTCCCTGCAGAAGAGTTTCGCCGATTCCGACATGCCCGTGGAGGAGAAACTGAAGACCCTCTATGAACTCCAGGCCGCGGATTCCGAGATTGACAAGATTATCCAGCTGCGTGGTGAGCTTCCCGCAGAGGTAGCTGCCCTGGAGGCAGAGATTGCCAACCTGAAGGAGCGCAGCGCCGCCATCTCCGCCGTTGTGGACCAGTTCAACCGCAATATTGCAGCCGCCAAACTGTCCATCTCGGAGCACGAGAGCATCATTGAAAAATATCACCGTCAGCTGGAGACCATCTCCAACTCCCGTGAGTACGATTCCCTGAACAAGGAAATCGAAAACCAGGAACTGCTGCGCCAGATTGATGAAAAGACCATCAACGATACCCGCTATGAGATTGGTGCCAAGAAGGCGGAACTGGACGAGATTAAAGACCGCCTGAGCATCCGCACGGAAGACCTCAAAGCCAAGAAGGAAGAGCTGGATACCATCGTAGAAGAAACCGCCAAGGAAGAGGCTGTCCTGCGTGCCCGCCGAGACGAGTGCGCCGCCAAGATTGACGCCCGTACCATGAGCGCCTATGAGCGCATCCGCGCCAGCGTGCACAACCACCTGGCCGTGGTGGGCATCTACAACGGCGACTCCTGCGGAGGTTGCTTCAACACCATCACGCCCCAGCGTCGCGTAGAGATTGCCTCCAACCGCAAGCTCATCATCTGCGAGCACTGCGGCCGCATCATCATCAACCCGGATTTCGACCAGAAGTAGTATGCCCGAGACCAGCCGCAAACGGTCCCGCCCGCAGGAGCCCGAGAATCTGGAAACCCTGATGGGGAACAAGCCCCCGCAGGCTCTGGATGTAGAAGAGGCCGTACTGGGCGCCATGCTCGTAGAGCCCGCCACCATTGACGAGTCAATGGAGGAGCTCTCGGCGTCGTGTTTCTACGATCCCCAGCACCGCATGATCTTTGAAGCCATGAGCGAGCTGGTGAACGAGCACGTGAGCGTGGACCTTGTCACCGTGAGCGAGAAACTGCGTGCCAAGGGGAACCTGGAAGCTATCGGCGGACCGGTGGTCCTGGCTAACCTGTCGCAGAATATAGGCGCGGCTGCCCATATCGAGTACTACATCAAAATCCTCAAGCAAAAGACCATCCAGCGGGATCTGATCAGCGCCTCGTACGACATTCTGAAGCAGTCCTTTGACGAATCCACCAACGTGGATGACCTCATAGACAACGCGCAAACCAAGGTGTTTGCCGCCATTCAGAACAACGTCAAGCGCGATGTCCAGGATATTGGTTCCATTATCAATTCCGTACTGGACAACCTGCAGGAACTGCAGAATATCACCGGTCCTTCCGGCGTACCCTCCGGCTACCCGTCCATCGACCGTGTAACGCAGGGCTGGCAAAAGAGCGACCTCATTATCCTGGCGGCCCGTCCGTCGGTGGGTAAGACGGCTTTCTCGCTCAATATTGCCCGCAATGCAGCCGTGGAGGCCAATATGCCGGTAGCGGTTTTCTCCCTGGAAATGAGCGCGGACCAGCTGGGTAAACGTCTCATTACCACGGAGTCAGGCCTCTCCGGAGAAAAAATCAAAGGCGGCGTAAAGCTGGAGCCCTTCGAGTGGGTCCAGCTGGAGGATACCCTCAAGCGCCTGGCCAAGGCACCGCTGTATATTGACGATACGCCCGGCATCCCCATCATGGAGTTCCGCACCAAGGCCAAGCGCCTGGTGAAGCAAAAGGGTGTGCGCTTGATTGTGGTGGACTACCTGCAGCTCATGCAGGGCCCGGTGGAGCTGCGCGGCCTGCGCGAACAGGAAGTGGCGGCCATTTCCCGTACCCTCAAGGCCACGGCCAAGGAGCTCAATATTCCCATCATCGCCCTGTCCCAGCTGTCCCGTAACGCGGTGCAGCGTACGGGCGGTACCGGCAAGCCGCAGCTGAGCGACCTCCGTGAATCCGGCTCCATTGAGCAGGATGCAGATATGGTCATCTTCATCCACCGCCCGGACTTCGTGGGCATGAGCGACAATCCGGAAGACAAAGAAAAGGCCATCATTGTCATTGCCAAACACCGTAACGGCGAGGTCTGTGACATTGAAATGAAGTACAAGGCCAATCAGGTGAAGTTTGTGGAACCGGACCAGAGCCTGGATATGTATGCCCAGCGGGGACCGGTGGCCAGCGCGGCCAATGAGCCTGCCGCAGCCGGCGAACCCTCCAACTATGACTTTGACGCACAAAACGAGTTCTGAAGATGCGTTGGAAGTTCCTCATACTCAGTTTATTCATATCCGTTACCGTTAACGGACAAGGCCAGGGATGCATCCCCACCAGAAGCGAGTACCCGTTCCGGGATGGGGAGACAATGCAGCTGAGCCTCATGTACAAGTGGGGTGCCGTGAATACGGAGGTGGGCCTCGCAACGCTCACTGTTGATACCTTACACTACAATGGCGTGCCGTCCTTTCACATGAACTTCAAGGTGAAATCGGCCCCGTTTTTTGATCTCTTCTTCAAGATGCGGGAAGATTTCCACAGTTGGTTCAGCATGGAGGGGCTCCGGCCGCTCAAATTCACCCGTGACACCTATGAGGGCGGCTATACGGCCTTCAACGAGTACCACTATGACTGGGACCAGAGAGTGATTCACGCAGACGTGAATTTCAGTTCAAGGGGAGAGGAGCACCTGGAGATTCCCCTGCACGAGTGCACCTATGACCTGCCGGCCCTGATTTTCTATCTCCGCACCATGGATTTGTCCCGGATGCAGGTCGGAGACAAGTACAACCTGAGTTTTGCCATCGACGACTCCGTGTTTGACATTGTGCTTACTTATTACGGCCGTGAAAAACTGTATGTGCGCAAGATGGGGAAACGCAATGCCCTGCTGTTTACCTGCTCGGTGGTGCAGGGCGCCATGTTCGAAGGAGACCAGGAGCTCAAGTTCTGGTTCTCGGACGACGGCTATTATGTCCCGCTGGGCGTCATGGCCCCGCTCCGGGTAGGCGCCTGCTGGTGCTGGTTAAAGCAATACAAACCATGAAAGAAGCCGTAACGCATAAGGGTAAGGTCGTAAAAATGACACCGCAGGTAACTACGGTGGCTATTTTGCAACATGGGGCCTGCTCCGAGTGCCATGCCGCCGGCCTGTGCGGCATGGGAGAGATGGCAGAAAAATTGGTGGAGGTACCCACGGACCCGTATGCGTTTTATGGAGTAGGGGATGAGGTAGAAGTGGTGCTCAAGGCTTCCATGGGCATGAAAGCCGTGTGGCTCGCGTACTTTATCCCGCTGCTGGTGCTGCTGGCGGTGGTGCTCCTGCTGTCGGCCCTGCATGTAGGGGAGGTGGTGACGGGCGTATGTGCCCTGGTGGCTATCGGCCTGTATTATCTGCTCCTGTACCTTTTCCGGGACAAGCTCAAGAACGAATATATTTTCACAATAAAAGGATAAATTATGAATGCATTTATTTGGACAATCGCAGTGGTGACCGTCCTCGGACTGGTGCTGGCGCTCGTCCTGTACCTGGTGGCCCAGCGCTTCAAGGTGGAGGAAGACCCCCGCATTGACGAGGTGGAAAAGGCTATGCCCGGTGCCAACTGCGGTGGTTGCGGCTTTGCCGGCTGCCGTGCGTTTGCAGAGGCTGCGGTAAAGGCTCCCAACCTGGACAACAATTTCTGTCCGGTGGGCGGCAACGACACCATGGCCAAGGTGGCGGCTATCCTGGGGTACGAGGTGAAAGCCAAGGCTCCCATGGTGGCCGTTGTCCGTTGTAACGGCACCTGTGAGGCCCGGCCCAAGGTGAACGAATACGACGGTTACCCTTCCTGCTATGTGAAGTCCCTGTTGTACACCGGTGACACGGGCTGTGCCTATGGTTGCCTGGGCTGCGGAGACTGCGTGGCTGCCTGCCAGTTCGGCGCCCTTTCCATGGATCCTGTTACCGGCCTTCCGGTGGTGGACCAGGAGAAGTGCACCGCCTGCGGCGCCTGCGCGAAGGCCTGCCCCAAGCACATCATCGAGCTCCGGCCGATGGGCCCGCGCGGCATGCGTGAGTTTGTCTCCTGCGTAAACAAGGACAAGGG
>CAMZCW010000207.1 GCA_947305045.1 uncultured Bacteroidales bacterium
CCACCCGCTGGACCCTCAACGGCTGTACGGACCGCCAGGGGAGCATTTTTGCCCGATATCGCTCCGCTGGCGGGCCAAAAGGTCCGCCAGTGCTACGTTTTGCCGAGGAAATGCGCCTGTGGCTGTTCCGTTCCCTGTCAGCCGCCACACCCTTTGCGAGGAGATTTCTCGACTCGCTCCGCTCGCTCGAAATGACAAAGGGAAAGGGGGCTTCTGGAGTGGAGATGGGAATAGACTCTGGATTCGGGAATAGTTTGTATCTTTGCACTATGATTGCACTGGAACTGTTGGCGCCGGCGCGAACGGCACAGATTGGCATCGCGGCCATAGACTGCGGTGCGGATGCCGTGTACATTGCCGGCCCGGCGTTCGGGGCCAGGCAAGCAGCCGGAAACAGTGTAGATGATATCCGGGCACTCTGTGCCTATGCCCATCGCTTCGGGGTCCGCATCTTTGCTACGGTGAACACCTTGCTGGAGCCGGAGGAAGCCCCTCAGGCCCGTGCGCTGGTGAAGCAGTTGGAGGAGGCTGGAGTGGACGCACTCATCGTCCAGGACCCAGCCGTGCTGGGCATGAGCAGCACCCTGGTCATGCACGCCTCCACCCAGTGCGCCATCCGTACGCCTCAGAAAGCGCAGGGACTGGAGAGCCTGGGCTTTGGCCGATTGGTCCTGGAACGGGAACTGTCCCTGGCACAGATCCGGGCCATCAGCCAGTCTGTCCGCACGGAGATTGAGTTCTTTGTGCATGGGGCGCTCTGCGTATGCTACAGCGGCCAGTGCTACCTGTCCGAATACCTCACCGGCCGCAGCGCCAACCGCGGAGCGTGTGCACAGCCCTGCCGCAACCTGTATGACCTGCAGGATGCCTCCGGCAAGGTGCTGGTACGCAACAAGGCGTTGCTCTCCCTGAAGGACTACCAGCTTATCCACCGCCTGGAGGATCTGGCGGAAGCGGGTGTATCCTCCTTCAAGATAGAGGGGCGCCTCAAGAACGAATCCTATGTCCGAAACGTGGTTAAGGCCTATTCAGAGGCCCTGGACGCACTCATAGAGCGGCACCCGGAGCGCTACCGCAGAAGCGCCTTCGGCAGCATCCGCGGCGGCTTTACGCCCAACCTGCAAAAAACCTTCAATCGCGGGTACACGGAACTGTTCCTGGACGGCGATCGCGGGCCATGGGCCTCCATGGATGCGCCCAAGTCCATGGGTGAATACGCAGGTACAGTTGCGCGGCTTAAGGCGGACGGGCTGGTCCTGAACCCTGCCACGCCAGACCTGACACTGTCCAACGGCGACGGCTTCGCCTTTGTAAACAAGGACGGCAGCATCACCGGTTTCCGGGCCGATGTTTGCCAAGGTTACACCCTCTTCTGCCGCAGGCCGGAGGGGCTCAGGGAAGGACAAAAACTGTATCGGAACATCTCTGCGGCCTTTGAAAAGCAACTGGAGGCCGCCAAGCCGGTACGGGAGATTGCGGTAAGCCTGTCCGCAACCATTCAAGCGGACGCCCTGTCTGTTGAGGCACGGTCCGAGGATGGCCGCCAAGCCGCAGTGCAGTTCCGGCTGGGTGCCGATACTGCCGCCAAAGACCCGGACCGCATGCTGCAAACGCTTCGGGACCAGTTGGGGAAGCGTAGCGGCCACTATGCCTTCATGCAACCCGCCATTGCAGTGAAGGGCCCCGTTCCCTTCCTGCCGGTATCGGCCATCAACGGCATCCGCCGAGACCTGGCACAACGGCTGGAAGAACAGCCCGTGAAGGCCTTGCCGCTATACCGGGGTAAGGCGAATCCGGAGACCTCTTTCCAGCTCACCTACGCTTCTGACGGGGAACTTATGCGTTCCAAATACTGCGTCCGTCATGAACTGGGACTATGCCCTAAACAGGGAAAGGTGAAAAAAGCAGAACCGCTCTTTCTCATCAATGGAAAAGAACGGCTCCGCCTGGACTTCCACTGTGCCGTTTGCGAAATGACGGTGCGTCAATCCTGAATCCACTCCTCCAGCTTGACCTAAATGAGTTCCAGGACCAGTTCCACGTCCCCAAAACGGATGGGCTGGCCGCTGTTCTTTTCAATAAAGGCATGGGTAAGGGCCCCGCGCCAGACAATATCGTCCCGGCTGTTCAGGGGGATCTCCAGCTCAATACCATAACTCCTGGAATTATACTTCACAACGGCATTACACTTCCATGTGGTCTGCGTGCCGCCGTCATCCTCCACCATCATAAAGGCGCTGCTGCTTAACTGTTCTGTCCATTCAGAAACCAGGATGGCGTTCACCGGCAGTTCCTCTCCCACCTGATTCCTGCGTACCACCAGCATAAAGTCCGTGATACTGGGCTGATACAGCCGCAGCTCCGCCTCCGTGGCCGCCGTAAAGTCCTCTATAGAGCCTATCTTGATCCAGAACTCCGATGCGCCGCAGAACCAGGTGTCGAACTGCCGACGGGCCTTGAAGGAACGCAGCACCAGGGTGCGCAGTTCCTCTGTCTCCCCTTTGACGATGAGTCCGCCGCCGCCCTGTCCCCAGGAGGGATCCTCCCGGCGAAGCAGTTCCAGGCTCTTGTAATCTGCGTCCGAATTGCGGTTCACCACCCATACAGGCCTTTCTGCGGCCATGGGTTCATCCACCATCACTTTCCGCGCCGATCCGTCCGGCAACAGCTCATACCCCTCGTTCTGGGAGGCGCCATCTCCCGGATCATAGGTAATGACCGGCAACTGCCGCCCATCCCACTCCCCGGCTCCGGGCCAATAGATTTGCACGTCCGAGAGGGCCAGCGAATCCAGCCAGCCCGCATCCGCCGCCTTGGTAGAAAGCGCCTCCCGCAGCAAGTCCCTGAGCGGACGCGCGTACTTGGACGCCTTGGTGTCCGCCGCCTCTCCTACCCCACGCCCCGGCGAGGTGAACAAATCCTGCATGCGGTATTCTTCGTCGTATCCGTTCCCTGCCGATGCTCCTGTGGCATCCTGCACCTCCGTCATTTGTTCCACACCCAGCGGTAAAGTGGAAAGCAACTGCGCTACATCCTCCAGCATAACTACGCTGCGAGGGGTCTCCTCCGGAAGCACCAGGGCTCCCTCCTTCCGTTTGTCACAGCCTTCCAAGGCCACGAACAGGACGCACAAAACGCCCACAAAAAAACTTCCGTACTTCATGTTGCAAAGTACGGAAGTAGTATCGGTGTAAACAAAAATAACACGGATAAAATGAAAAATAGGCCCCAGAGAGCACCAGGAGACCTATTTCTTGTAAAAAACGAAACGGTTTTTGTCGTAAAAATCCGTTATGAGCGATGTCTCCGAAAAGCCCGAATCGCGGAAAAGACCCTCGGTCTCCTTTCCCAGGACCTCATTGATCTCCGTCAGCCCCTTGCCTTCCGGCGACAGGAAACGGTGCGACCAACGCGCCACGGCCCGGTAGAAAAGCAGCGGATCATTGTCCGGAACAAAGAGCGCACACGCAGGCTCATAATCCAGCACATTCCTTCGCAGCAGGCTCTTCTCCTTTTCCATGATATAGGGCGGATTGGAAAGGATAAGGTCGAACGGGCCGAAGGAAAATTCCTGCTCCGTATCCAGCACATCCGTGGCGATGAACGTAGGTGCCAGCGCACCCGTCGCTTTAAGCTCGGAGGAAAAATCCTGTCCGCGAGCCACGGAAAGGGCGCCGGTGGAGATATCCACGCCCACCACCCGGGCACCCGGAACCGACAGCGCCAGGGACCAGGCAATATTGCCCGAACCCGTACATAAATCCAGCACACGCACCGGCTCGGCGCTTTTTCCATACGGGCTGCGCATGCGCTTGATGCGGCTGGCAATCTTGATGGCCTCCCGCACCAGCAGTTCCGTCTCCGGACGCGGGATGAGGACCTCCGGTGTCACATGGAACACGCGCCCGCAAAACTCCGTACGGCCGGTCACATATTGGATGGGTTCCCCCTTCTGCAGCCGGGACAGCCCTTCCAGCAGGGCCTTTTCCCCCTTCTTTTCAATCTTGTACTGGGGTTCTACAATATGGGTATAATTCTTGGTGCCGATGGTCTCCTCGCACAGCATCAGAACCATATTCCGCGCTTCCGCCGTGGGGTACAGCGGTTCCAGGGCGGCAATCCCCTCCTTCAGAAAATCCACCAGCAGCA
>CAMZCW010000208.1 GCA_947305045.1 uncultured Bacteroidales bacterium
GGGCTGCTTGTTTTCTACCAGCGGTCTTCGTCGGAGACGGAGAGCTTTTTGCGGGCGTGGCGGCGACGGGCGCTAAGGACGCGGCGGCCGTTGGCGCTGGCCATTCTTGCGCGGAAGCCGTGTTTGTTCACACGCTTGCGGCGGGAAGGTTGGAATGTTCTTTTCATGATATATCTATTTTATATTTTTTCGCGTAAGGACTGCAAAGGTAGCAATTCCGGAGGAAAAAACAAAATTATTTTTCAATATGTACTACCAGCTTGCCGTCGTACCAGGCGTCCGGGAGCCAGGAGGAGACGGGCCAGGTATGAACGGAGCCCCGGGCCAGCTTGTGGCGGGCCATCACGGTGGCAATTTCCTCGTTGATATCACCGCCCTTCAGGTACAAAATTCCCTGCGAGTACTTGCCTTTCACCCAGGGGAAAAAGTCCGGCAGGGCTGCCACCGCCCGCGAAACCACAAAGTCAAAGCTCGAAGGCAGCGACTCTGCCCGGGCATTCACCACCTGCACGTTCGTCAGCTTCAGCGCCGTGCTAACCGCCTGAGCAACAATGGTTTTCTTCCCAACAGAATCACATAGTGTGAACTGTGCCGATGGAAACAAAATGGCCAGTGGAATCCCCGGAAACCCGCCGCCGGTCCCGAGGTCCAGCACCGAGCCGGAAGAAAACACATCCCACAGCCCCGGCACGGTTAAAAGGTACCGGGCAATGGCTAGCGAATGCAGCACATGGTGCTCATACAGCGCATCAATGTCCTTCCGCGAAATCACATTAATCTGCGCATTCCACTCCCGGTACAGCCCGTCCAGGGCTTCAAACCGCGCCATCTGCTGGGCCGAAGGCGAAAAATCGGCCTCCAAAATACTTTTCCAGTTCATTCTACTTCTCCCCGTAGCATCATTTGTGACAGGTGCTGCTTGCCCCGGCGAATCCGCGTACGCACGGTATTGAGCTCCAGGTCCAGCTCCTTGGCTATCTCCTCGTACTCCAGCTCCTCAATCATGTACTTGATCATCACGTCTTTATACAGCGACGGGAGCTCGTCGATATACCCCATCAGCCGCTGGTGCAGCTCATCGTTGATAATCTCCTCCTCCGGCGTATAGTCCGTCAGTTGGGCCCCTTCCGACCCCTCGGAAGACGCCTTGTGCAAGATGCCCTCCTTCTTCTCGTCCTCCCGTTGGATGGTCGATAAATGGTCCAGCGCCGTGCGCGTGGCAATGGTAAGCAGCCACGGCCGGAACTCGCGGGAAAGGTCGAAGCTCCGGAGGGCCTGGAACGCCTTCTGGAAGCTTTCGGTGACCACATCGTCTACGTCGGCCTTCCACTGGAAGTAGCCGCTCACGCGCCCGCGCACCGCACGCTCGTGAATTTGGTAGAGCATGCGGTAGGCCATCTGGTCGCCGGCGATGGCCCGTTCAATGATTTCTGTTTCTGTTTCCTTCATGGTATGAGATTTCTCGACTTTGCTCGAAATGACAGGTCAATGCGCTTCCAGCCAGTTAATTCCCGACGAACATTCCACGGTGAGGGGGACGGACAGTTCCATCACGTGCTCCATGACCTCCGTCACCAGGACTTTCAGCGCCGGCACTTCCTCCGGCACGGCGTCAAAGAGCAGCTCGTCGTGAATCTGCAGCACCATTTTGCTCCGCAGCCCCTCCGCCTTCATGCGGGCCGCCACGCCAATCATGGCCAGTTTAATAATATCGGCCGATGTCCCCTGAATGGGCGCATTCACGGCATTGCGCTCCGCCAGGGCCCGCACGGTTGCGTTCCGTGCGTGGATGTCCGGCAGGTACCGCCGCCGCCCGAAGAGCGTTTCCACGTACCCGTGCTCCCGCGCAAAGGCAATGCTTCCGTCAATAAACGAGCGGATGGAAGGGAAGGAGGCAAAATACCCGTCGATAAGCTCTTTAGCCGCCGCCCGGGGCAGGTGCAGCCGTTGCGCCAGCCCGAAGGTGGAGATGCCGTACATAATGCCGAAGTTGGCCGTTTTGGCCATGCTGCGCTGCTCGCGCGTGACCTCGGATACCGGAATGCCGAAAATCTTGGCCGCCGTTGCCGCATGCACGTCCACGCCTTCCCGGAACGCCTGCGTAAGATGCTCATCTCCAGATAGATGCGCCATGATTCGCAGCTCAATCTGCGAGTAGTCCGCGCTCACAATCACCCCGTCCGGCGTGCCCGGCACAAAAGCCTTGCGAATCTCTTTTCCGCGCTCGGTGCGGATGGGAATGTTCTGCAGGTTGGGATTGGACGATGACAGCCGCCCCGTAGCCGTAAGCGCCTGATTGAACGTAGTATGCACGCGTCCGTCCACCGGTGAAACGTAGGTGGGGAACGGCTCTATGTAGGTCGATAACAACTTCTTTACGGCCCGGAATTCCAGGATTTCGTCCACGATGGGATGCCGGTCCGCAATGGCCAGCAAAGTGGCCTCGTCCGTAGAGAACTGCCCCTTGGCGCCGCTGCGCTTGGCCTTGGGATCCAGTTTCAGTTTCTCGAAAAGCAGCTCGCCCACCTGTTTGGGCGAGGAGATGTTCAGCTCCGGCTCCTCCGCCATCTCGCGGATGCTTACCTCGCGCTCCGCCAGTTCTTTGCGCAGGCCGTCGGCAAAGTGGCGGATAACGCCCATGTCCACTTTTACGCCGTCGCGCTCCATCTGCGAGAGCACCTTGGACAGGGGTTCCTCCATGCTGAGGTACAGTTCCGGGAGGCCTTCCCGCAGTTTCTTGCCCAGCGGCACTAGGACGGACGCCTCCCGCAGGACGGCGGTGTTGTCCTCATCCGGGACATCGTCAAAGAGCGAACCGGTGGTAGCTACCTCCTCCCGGGCCTCCAGCGACACGCCCAGATAGGTCTGCGCCAGGGCGGCCAGGTCATGGCTGCGCTCCGGATTGAGCACGTAGTGCATGAGCTGGATGTCCCACCAGCGGCCTTCCAGGGCAATCCCCTCCGCCGCCAGCGTGTTGGCCATTTTTTTCAGGTCCACGCCATATTTGTCGATGCCCCCGTCCTCCAGCACGACCTTTGCCTGGGCAGGGGAGACCTGCACGGTCAGGCCGTCCGCACTGAGGACGATGAACGCACCGTTAAGCACCAGGCCCACCTCTCCGGCCTTGCGGGCGGCTTCGGTGACTTCCGGGAGGGAGGCCTCCTGTACGGCGGGAGATACGCTCGACTCGCTTCGCTCGCTCGGTATGACAGAAGAAGCGCCCGGTATGGCCGCCGGACTTGTCATTTCGAGCGGAGCCGAAGGCGTAGTCGAGGAATCTCCTTTTAGAAACTTTTTCAGCGAAGAGAATTCATACTCCTGGAACAGTTGCGCCAGGCGGGGCGTAAACTGCCCGGTGTAGCGCATATCGGCCAGGGTCACCGGCAGGTCCATATCTGTCTTGATGGTGACAAGCCGTTTGGACAGGGCCATGTGCGGCCGCGCCTCCTCGAACTGCGCCTGCTGGCGGGCCGTGAGCTCGCCCAGGTGCGCGTAAATGTTCTCCAGGGTGCCGTATTTGGCAATCAGCTTGGCTGCGCCCACTTCGCCCACGCCGTTTACGCCGGGCACGTTGTCTGCCGTGTCGCCACAAATGGCCAGCATGTCAATCACTTGCACAGGCTCCGAGATGCCCCATTTGGCACAGAGCTCCGCCGTGCCCCACACTTCTGCGTCCGTTCCGCTTTTGCCGGGCTTGTACTGGAAACTGTGCGGGCCGATGAGCTGGCCGTAGTCCTTGTCCGGCGTTACCATGTACACGTCCAGCCGCTCCGAGGCATTTTGCACGGCGATGGAGCCCAGCACGTCATCGGCCTCAAAGCCGGGAATCATAACTACGGGAATGTTCATCGCCTGCACCAGTTCCGTAAGCGGCTCCAGGGCCTCTATCACCAGCTGCGGGGTAGGGGGACGCGTGCCTTTATAGGCCGGATACAACTGGTTGCGGAAGGTGCCGCCCGGCGGGTCGAAGGCCACGGCAACGTGCGTGGGCTTTTCCTTCTCCAGCAGCTCCAGCAGGTACTTGGTGAATCCGTAGAGGATGGACATGTCCGCCCCCTTGGAATTGATCATGGGACGGCGCAGGAACGCATAGTACATTTTGAATACCAGCG
>CAMZCW010000209.1 GCA_947305045.1 uncultured Bacteroidales bacterium
CTTCCTGCAGGAACTCCTGCGCATGCTTGAGCTTGAACTGGAAGTCGTGCTCGTCCGTATTGGGCCCGAAGCGGATTTCCTTGATGACAATCTTCGCAGCGTTTGCCTTCATCTCCTTGGCCTTCTTGCGCTGCTGGTACAGGTACTTCTGGTAGTCCAGAATCTTGCACACGGGCGGGTCCGCCTTGGCGCTGATTTCCACCAGGTCCAGTTCCTGCTCTTCTGCCAGGGCCAGGGCCTTGGTGAAGGGATAAATGCCCTGCTCGGGGATGTTCTCCCCTACCAGGCGCACCTGGGAGGCGGTAATTTCACGGTTAATCCGAAGGGCGTTTTCGTCCTTCTGGCTAGCCTGAGCCTGCATGGGCTTCTTTTTGAGACCCGAGGGCCTCGGTTTGAAAGGCGTTGCGATAATTTTGCTCCTTTAAAATGTTAAACTTACTGGGCCAGTTCCTCTGCCACGGCTTTGCGGACATACTCCACAAAGGCAGGCACGCTCATGGAACCCTGGTCCTCGGTTCCACGGCGTACAGACACGGTTTCGTCGGCCATTTCTTTTTCGCCGACAATCACCAGAAGCGGAACTCTCTTGAGAGAAGTCTCACGGATTCTCTTACCGAGCGTCTCGTTTCGGTCGTCTATAGAGGCGCGAATTTCGGAATTATTTAGCAGATTTACAACTTTTTTCGCATAATCTGCATATTTTTCACTCACGGGCAGCACTTTCACCTGGTCCGGGTGCAGCCACAGCGGCAGATGACCGGCGGTGTGCTCCAGCAGCACGGCCACGAAACGCTCCAGCGAACCGAACGGGGCGCGGTGAATCATGACCGGACGCTTGCGGGTGCCATCGGAATCCACATACTCCAGCTCAAAGCGCTCCGGCAGGTTGTAGTCTACCTGGATGGTGCCCAGCTGCCAGCTGCGGCCAATGGCGTCCTTTACCATGAAATCCAGCTTGGGGCCGTAGAAAGCGGCCTCGCCGGTCTCAATCACGTACGGAAGGCCTTTTTTCTTGGCCGCGTCGATGATGCCCTGCTCTGCCTTCTGCCAGTTTTCATCGGAGCCGATATACTTGGACGGATTCTTGGGATCCCGCAGGGACACCTGAGCGGTAAATTTGTCGAATTTCAGCGTCTTGAAGACATACAGAATAAGGTCGATCACTTTTTCGAACTCCTCCTGGAGCTGGTCCTGGCGGCAGAAAAGGTGGGCGTCGTCCTGGGTGAAGCTGCGTACGCGGGTGAGGCCGTGGAGCTCTCCGGACTGCTCATAGCGGTACACGGTGCCGAACTCGGCAAAGCGCAGCGGCAGGTCACGGTAGCTGCGCGGGGCGCTGCGGTAAATCTCGCAGTGGTGCGGGCAGTTCATGGGTTTGAGCAGGTACTCCTCCCCTTCCTGCGGGGTGTGGATGGGCTGGAAGGAATCTTTGCCGTACTTGGCATAGTGACCGGAAGTCACATAGAGTTCCTTGCCGCCGATATGGGGCGTTACCACGGGCAGGTAGCCGTACTCCGCCTGTTTCTTGGCCAGGAAGGCCTGCAGGGTGTTGCGAAGGGCCGCACCACGGGGCAGCCACAGGGGCAGGCCGGCGCCTACGCGCTGGGAGAAGGTGAAGAGTTCCATCTCCTTGCCGATCTTGCGGTGATCCCGCTTCTTGGCCTCTTCCAGCACCTGCAGATATTCGTCCAGCAGGCTCTTCTTCGGGAAGGTGATGCCGTAGATACGGGTGAGCTGCTGGCGTTTTTCATCGCCACGCCAATATGCACCGGCCAGCGAGAGCACCTTCACGGCCTTGATGACGTCCGTGTTCTTCAGGTGCGGGCCGCGGCACAGGTCCGTGAACTGGCCGTTGGTATAATAGGTGATGGTGCCGTCTTCCAGCTCCGAGATGAGTTCCTGCTTGTACGGGTCCCCTTTCTCGGTGAAGTATTTGAGGGCGTCCGCCTTGGACACCTCTATGCGCTGGAAGTCCTGCTTCTGGCGGGCGAATTCCAGCATTTTGTTCTCGATGGCCTTGAAGTCCGCGTCCGTCAGGGTGCGGCCGTTCATGTCCACATCGTAATAGAAGCCGTTTTCGATGGCCGGGCCAATGCCGAACTTAACGCCGGGGAACAGGGCCTCCAGGGCCTCTGCCATCAGGTGCGAAGAGCTGTGCCAGAATACCTTCTTGGCTTCGTCGTCCTCCCATTTCAGGAGACGCACGGAGCAATCCTCCGTGATGGGACGGGTAAGGTCGATGGTAGTTCCGCGGGAAGTTTCCGGCTCAGTAGGATACTTTACCTGAACCGCCAGTACCTGCTCTGCCAAACGCGGGCTGATGCCCATGGCAATCTCATAACCAGTTACGCCAGCTTCATACTGACGAACACTTCCATCCGGGAACGTAATGTTAATCATAATTCGTTTTGAGTTTATTACTTACAATGTCTTTCACTCGCTATTGCTAAATAGCCTGCAAATATACGAATTTTTTTGCGTATCTTTGTATGTCATGAATGGTAAATTAGACAACACACGCCTCTGGAACGAGGCCGCCAAAGCGGGGCTCCTGTTCGGGCTGGTTTCCGTCTCGTGCCTGGCCCTGAAGGAGCTGGCAGGCATGTCGGGGAGTACCTTCCTCTCGCAGGCCGCCTTCATCGTCCTTTGGGCCGTGGAATTCTTCGGCTGTATCCTCCTGATGAAGAAAGTGCAGCTGGATTTACGGGACAAATTCGAGGGCGTCAAGATGGCCGATACCTTTGTCTTGGGAAGGCGCGCGGCGCTGCTGAGCGGCCTTCTGCTGGCATCGGCCCAGGCGCTTTTTGTCATGTATATGCCGCAGGAAACCATGGACCAGCTGGTGGGCGCGGTGTCGGAGGCCATGCCCATGAGCGCTTCACAAAAGGAGCAGATGGACGGTATCCTGGACCGTTTGCCGCTACTGACCTTCCTGTTCCAATGGGCATACTGCTTCCTGTATGGCACGGTGCTTTCCAGCATCATGTCCCGGTACATCTTCCTTCAAAAGATTATTGGCGGGCCGTTCAATGGTCCTCAAGATAACCAGAATACCCCTGACGAGCAATAAGTTATGGACCTTAGTATCATTATTCCGCTCTACAATGAGGCCGAGTCCCTGCCTGAGCTCAAAGCCTGGATCGACCGTTCCCTGCAAGGCTTCTCCTATGAGATTATCTTTGTGGACGACGGTTCCACGGACGGTTCGTGGGAGGTTGTGAAACAAATGGCCGATCAAGCCGATGCGGCCGGGAGTCCCGTGCATGGCATCCGCTTCCGGCGGAACTATGGCAAATCGGCCGCCCTGTATGAGGGCTTTGCCGCTGCCCAGGGGGACATTGTGGTCACCATGGACGCGGACCTGCAGGACTCCCCGGAGGAAATTCCGGAAATGGTGCGCATGATCCGGGAAGAAGGCTATGACCTTGTGAGCGGCTGGAAAAAGCATCGGCAGGACAATGCCCTTACCAAAAACCTTCCCTCCAAGCTGTACAACTGGACGGCGCGCAAGGTTACCGGCATCAAGCTGCACGACATGAACTGCGGCTTAAAGGCGTATCGGCAGGAAGTCGTTAAAAATATAGAGGTCTATGGGGAGATGCACCGCTATATCCCCTACCTGGCCAAGAATGCCGGGTTTGACATAATTGGCGAAAAACCGGTGCACCACCAGAAGCGCAAGTATGGCGTGTCCAAGTTTGGACTGGACCGCTTTGTACACGGCTTCCTGGACCTGATGAGCCTGTGGTTCCTGTCCCGCTTTGGGGGCAAGCCCATGCACTTTTTTGGCACCAGCGGCATCCTGATGTTCCTGGTGGGCTTTGTGATGACCGTCTGGATTATCGTCGCCAAACTGGTGCATCAGGCGCAGGGACTCAAGTTCCGCGCCGTTACGGACCAGCCTTTGTTCTATCTTGCCCTCCTGGCCGTTGTGCTGGGCGTCATGCTGTTCCTTGCCGGATTCCTGGGAGAAATGGTGGCCCGTTCCGCACCGGAACGTAACCGGTATCAAGTGAAAGAACGTTTATAACCCTAATCCTTAAATATTATGAAAAAGTATGTTGCTGAATGTCTGGGTACCTTCGTACTCACGTTCCTG
>CAMZCW010000210.1 GCA_947305045.1 uncultured Bacteroidales bacterium
GCTTAGACGACATTGCAAGTTACGATTGGATTTAACTGATCTATTCTCCCTGAACTCGCCGCGCTCGGAAGCATGATGAGTGCACATATTTTTAGCGTTTTCGAGAAACAATTGATTATTAGCGTTTTATAAGAAAGTGGGTGGTCAAATATTCCACCCGCTTCTGTTTAAATATTTATCAGTCAATTAGTTCCGAAAAACGCTTGACTCAACTTAATCGGTCGCGTCGTTGTTTCCGTCGAAGAACGCTTGCGCCAGGTCACGGCAAAGCCCTACGACGGTGGTTTTTTCTTTGCTCAGATGCGTACTCCACTTTTCAGCCAGTTTGTCGGCGATGCCGAAGAACTGGCCATAGCATAGCAAATCATCGATCCGGTTGGGATCGACCGGGTCACAGGGTTTGTCTTCAGCCTGAGCCTGCAGGAAGTTTTGCAGCTCAACCAGTCCACGGGCATTCGCTGCTCCTTCTGGCGTGAGGGAGCGTATCCGGATGCCCAGATTCGTCAGCTTGTCTTTCGGATTATCGGGCTCGATCATTCTCCGGTTTTGGAACCATTCCTTTCCTTTGTCTTCCGGTTTATAGCCATAAAGATCGCCGGGATGTCTGTAGCTCCACTCATACACTTCATCAACTCCCAGCAGCCCATCTTCCCCGGAAGCTTCACAGAATTTCTGGTACAAACTGTTTTCTTCCTTATCACGGATGACAGCGTCTTTCTGGATGGAGAGATAGTTGACGATATCCATCGAGGGCTTTTGCTGCACGAGTTTCAGTTTTCCTTCGCTGTACCAGCGGTAAAGGAAAGCCGCCGGCAACTCGTGATGGATGTGCTGATCCAGGACGCGCGGCTGATTGGTCCGGATGTAGCAGGCGGCGAACAGGTTGCCCTCCAGAGGAACCTCCTGGTTTTGCTGGGTGATCCGCCGGGTACCGAAGAGTTTTTTGCAGTACTGGAAGCCGATTGAGTGGGCAATTATAAAGAAGAGAAAAGTACCGGCAATCAGCGCGGCCAGCAGGAAGCCCCCTAGGGTGTCTAATTTTTCCAGCATTGTTAGTTTTATAATTAGTTGTCCATTATTGACAAAACTACGAAAAAAAGATTATTTTAGTTTCGTAAAAGGCTGAAATAGTGTCACCTGCAGGCGGATAATCTCGAAATCACATTGCTTCTGCCACAAAAAGATCCTGCCATGTTCCAGTATTATTCTATATTTGTGGGAAAAGTGAGATAGATGAATAGGTATCTTGTAATGTGTTGCGCGCTGATGGCTCTTTCCGCCTGCTCGCGGACTTATGATGTAGTGGTCGCGGGCGGAGGTACCGGAGGGACCGCCGCCGCTATAGAGGCGGCACGTGGAGGAGCCAGGACTCTTGTGGTGGAAGAAGGGACCTGGCTCGGAGGTGTACTGACATCCGCAGGTGTCAGTGCCGTCGACGGCAACTACCGCCTGCGAGGTGGGATATTCGGAGAATTCACCGACTCGCTGGCTACCCGGTACGGTGGCTATGATGCTCTCCGTTCCGGCTGGGTGTCAAACATACTTTTCAACCCTCGCATCGGGGCAGAGGTTTTTAGCGGCATCGCCGCGGAATCCGGTGTGGAAGTGAAATTCGAAACCACGGTTACGGGCATCGGCCGCAAAAAGGGAAGTGGAGATTGGATGCTCCGTCTCTCGGATGGCAGCCGTGTAAAGGCGCGGATCCTGGTAGACGGCACAGAACTCGGGGATGTGGCCCGCTCCGTGGGTGCGGAAGCGCTGGATGACGGCCGCACCGTCCAGGACATGACCTATGTCGCGGTCCTTAAGGAATATGACCACGACGTCTTGATGGAAATGCCGGAAGGCTATGACGCCGAATTCTATCGGAACTGTTGTTTGAACCCTCTGGCCGAGGATATTGACGGGAACAACCCGAAGGGACAGAAACTGTGGAGTCCTGAGCAGATGCTCTCGTACGGCCGCTTGCCGGACGGATACATCATGCTCAACTGGCCCATATACGGCAATGACTACTATGTGGATTACCTGGCCTTGACGCCCGGGGAGCGTTCCGAGGCGTTCAGGCTGGCAAAATCGCGTACTCTCGGATTCGTCTATTTCATTCAGCACGACCTGGGATATACGAGGATCGGGGTTGCCGACGACGTTTTCCCGACCGTGGACGGGCTTCCTTTCTACCCATATTTCCGAGAAGCTCGGCGTATCGCCGGCCGCGACACCATGACTGTCGATGCCGCACGTCATCCTTATTCCTATGACCTATACATGCGGGCGGTTGCGGTAGGTGACTATCCAGTCGATCACCACCACTATGCCAACTCCGGGTGGAGGGAACTGTCACATCTTGGCTTCGGCTCCATACCTTCTTTCAGCGTGCCCCTGGGTGTCGTGATACCGGTTTCAGTGGAGGATCTCCTGGTTGCTGACAAGGCCGTGTCGGTGGACTGGGAGATGAATGGAGCGGTACGGTTGCAGCCGGTACTGCTCGGACTCGGGCAGGCCGCAGGCGCGCTTGCCGCGATCGCGGCCCGTTCCGGCCGTCATCCTTCGGAAGTTCCTGTGGAGGAAGTACAGTCAGTGCTATTGGACCACGGATGCTACCTCCTTCCTTTCCTTGACCTGAAGCCCGGTGAACAGGGGTTCCGTGAGCTTCAGGAGCGAGGCATCCGCGGTGAGGTTAGGGGTATCGGCCGCACGGTTGGCTGGGCAAACGAGACCTGGGTCAACTTGCCTGTCAATAACTGAATATTGTATTTACGGCGGCATGGTCTGAAGGAAAAATGTATATTATTGATTATAATTGTATTTGAATAAAACCGAACACACATGAAACGTTTATTTTCTATCATTTCGGTCGCCCTTCTTGCGGTGACAAGTTTATCCGGACAGGAACTCGCTAATTTCGCCAGAGGCGGCAATGCTCCCCGCATAGTTTCGCCTGAGGTAAAGGAAGGCAAAGTCACTTTCCGACTGAATGCCAACTACGCCACCCGCGTCCAGCTTTCCGGCAACTGGATGTCTGATCCATGGACCGGCGCCATCGACATGGTCAAGGGAGAAGGAGGTATTTGGGAAGTTACCATCGATGCTCCGGAACCGGAAATCTACACCTACAACTTTATTGTGGACGGGGTCTCAGTCAATGACCCGCTTAACGATAAGGTCCAACGGGACGGCACACGTTATTTGAACATGCTTTTCATCCCAGGTGAACGCAGCGAAAATTACTATGAAGCCAAGAACCACGGTTCAGTCACCTTCCGTTGGTACGACAGCCCGACCCTTGGCATCAGCCGTCGCATGACCGTTTACACCCCTTACGGCTATGAGAATAATCCGAAGGCCAAGTATCCCGTCCTCTACCTTCTCCACGGCGGTGGCGGTGACGAAGAGGCATGGATTTCAATGGGCCGCGCCGCGCAGATCCTGGATAACCTCATCGAGAAAGGGCTTGCCAAACCTATGATAGTGGTTATGCCTAACGGCAACCCGAACCAGCAGGCAGCCAACATCCTTGGCCTTAGCACCATCCCCATGGACCGTCAGGATCCCAAATGGCAGAACGCATATGTGAACAGCCTCGTCAAGGATATCATCCCGTTCATCGACAAGGAATACCGCACCGTAGCCAAGGCATCCGGCCGCGCGATAGCCGGTCTGTCAATGGGGGGTGGGCACACCACATCCGCTACCATCCTTTATCCCGGAGTGTTCGATTACATATGCCCCCTCAGCTGCGGCATCCGCGAGAGCGACCATTTGGATGCGGATCTGCAGGGTATAAAGAAAGCAGGCTACAAACTTTATTGGATCGGAGTAGGCAAAGAGGACAATATGGCGTATCAAAGGTCTCTATTCCTGGATGAGGTGCTTACGAAGAATGGCATGCCTCACACCCTGTATGTCAGCGAAGACGCGCATGTCTGGAAGAACTGGCGCCTGTACCTGAACACCTTTGCCCAGCTGCTTTTTAAATAAAGAGCGACGTTTTCTAGAATTTGTTGATTATAAGTGTTTTATGGAAAATGGGTAGCCTAATAAACTACCCATTTT
>CAMZCW010000211.1 GCA_947305045.1 uncultured Bacteroidales bacterium
GCTCCCGCTTGCTTTTCTGCGCCGCCCCGGACAACCTCCGGGGCGGATCTTTTCAATCATAGCTGTTCCCGATCGAGGATCAGTCCATACACGCTTTTCAGTGAGGAAACAACAACGGCCGTCCGTGCGGAATCCAACTCGCCGCTTTCACGCATGTAAGTCCTCTTGTTCAGCTCAATCATCATGGACGGATATGTGAAGGGCATCACGGGCGATATGGAATTCGAGTATGGATGATTGAGTCCTGTCTTGAAGCCAAAGCTTTCGAAGATGGCCTTCGTCTGAAACAGTATTTCATCCTCCGGACGGCTCCAGTCTTCATTATATCCGATGCACACATCAACTTCAGACAGATCCGACGGGAATGAATGGCAATCCAGCAGGAATGCGGATGGCTGAAGGTTGCTTCGGAGTCTTTTCATGAAGGCCCTATAAAACTCCTCATGAAGTCTATTGCTTTCAGCATCTCCGATATTACGATGACATTCACCGAAATCTGTATAGACGATACCTTGTCCTATTGATTCAAGCGGATCGTTTTCCAATCTCTCTACGTCGCAGAAGAAACGTGAGAAAGGGAAAGACACCGGAACAATCCGGCTGTCATGGATAGCCGCCTGGCAGAAGATCCAGTCCGTGAACCAATCCGTCCATCGGACGATATGCTCTTCTATCCCTTGGCTCCAGCGCCCGTATCCCATCGGGAATACGGGGCTGGAGTGGGGGATATGCAGCACTATTCGTTCAAACCGTGCCATTGGTAGCAGGTTATGCGCCCGGTATTCGTATCCTCGATCTTTACGCCCCCGTAGGGGTCACGCTGGAAGATGAAACCGCCGTCTTCGCTTCTTTCGATTCTCCGCTCAATAGTCGGCAGGATGAGTTCCTCTTCAGGTACACCAAGCCTTCTCAGCAGATCTCTCAAATCTGCCGCCTTGAAATCCGGGTTCGATTCCAAGGTGCTGCTATAACGCTTGCTGTCTTCAGCCTGAGTCGCCTTAAGCGCCTTGCTCCGGTCGTGCCAGCCGCGGCGTTCCGTCCAAGCGTTCCAGCCGCAAATAGGACAGGCCATCGCCTGTGATACCCTTCCGGAGAGTGGCGATCCGCTGTAGCTGTAAGCAATGGCCTGATGGCCATCCGGGCACTCACTACCGAACAAATCCGGATGCAGAATCGAGTTACTGACAATTGTCCCGAGGAAATAGGGAGGATTCGCAATTCTTGCGATAAAACCGGTCGACACATAGGCCATATCCAGCCTAAGTTCGATGAAATAGAATTCATCAACATCTTTCCAGTCATCATAATGAGCGATAAGAGTTGATGCATGGCGGAAATACAACTTCGTGATGGAAGTTGCGTAATCCAACTGTTTACGACGCTGCTCCGCCGCGGGAGATAATGTCTGTGACATGATACAGATTTGTTTTTGATTGAACATCCGCATCGTTTTGCCACCGTGGCATCTGGCTTGCTCGGTTGGCGCCTCTCAAGGAGGACTCTTGATGCTTTCAAGTGCAAATATAAGTATTATTTGGGATTAAACCATCCTGGTCGATTATACCTTTCGACTCCGTCTCAGCATGCCCGGGGATCGCCAGTATCTTTTCTGCAAATCTAAGCTCGCCCTCCGAGTAGTCTTGCCAAACCGTTTATGGGGAGACGGACAATCTTCCTCCTTACCGGAGCGTATTCTTCGTCTCCGGCTTGCCTGCCTATAGGAGTTCTCGCTTTTCGAAAGCAGAAAATACAGGCATCCCCGGGGCAATAATGCCCGAAACAAAGGGAAAAGAAATGAATTCGTGATTATGGATGATGCATTGACTCTTGTCCTGATCATCGTCCTCTGCCTGCTCTTCAAACCGCTCATCGCCGCCATCCTGCGCGGCCTGGGCAGTTCGGAGCATCGTAGAGACCGGTAGGGAGCAGACGGTGCGATAGGACGCGCATATCATTTGATAGGTTGGCTACGGCATTTGACGCGGCCGGCTATTGTCGTATCCGGAGGCCAGTCTTTGACGGAAAAGCCGTATATTTGCCATTGCTACTGCTGATGATATATATGTCCTGGATCCATGCTTTCGAACTGCTCTGCTATATTCTAACGGCAATCCTGCTGTGGGATATGGTCAGCCGTAAGGACATTGGCGAACTGAAGCTCTTCCTCTCCGGAGCCATATCTGGTTTCGCCCTGGAGCTGCTGGCCGTCCGTGTCACGGACATCTACCACTACAACCCGGATTTCTGGCTCAACATCGGCCGCAGGCCCTTCCAGTTCCCGGTATTCGGCGGCCTAATGTGGGGAGGCCTAACGGTCTGTTCGCTCCGGCTGGCGCGCCGTCTCGGCTTTGGCAAGGTCATGACTGCCCTGGTGACCGGATTCCTCATCGTGTCGATGGACCTGCTGCTGGACGTTGCCGCCATCCGTCTGGACGGAGGTTTCTGGGTATGGGATGGAAGGGAGATCAACACCGTGGTGAACCACCATATGTTCATGAGCGTCATTTGGGTGAACTTCTTGGGATATATGTTCGAGACGCCGATGGTGGCTTGGCTTACCCTGAAGGACCAGGAAAAGGGGAACGACCGGCCGTGGTGGAAGCATCTGCTCGCCAGCGTGCTGATCGCCCTGGGCGGAATCGCCTTCGTGGGCGCCTGCAGCGGCATTTCCCTGGGACTGAACGCCGTCACGGACGAGTGGTTCGCATTCATCGCGTTCCTGCTTGTCTGGGGCTTCGTCCTTGTGCGTATCCTCATCCAGTATTTCCGTCACCACCTGACCGGGAAGAGGGAATTCCTCGCGGTGTTCTTCTTCACCGCCATGTATGCCTACTGTTTTGCTGCGGTCATCATACCCCTCAAAATTGCGTCGGAGAACTTCTGGCTTGTCCCCCTTGGAATCTTTCTCTTGGCACTTACGGAACACCTGGGCCTTGATAAAACCGGAAGAAGATACGGATTACAATGAAACAATTATCCAATCATATGTGGCTCCTTTTTGCAATTCTCTCGGCAGTCTTCGCTGCCGCGACGGCCATCCTGGCCAAGATAGGCATTGAAGGGGTGGACTCGAACCTCGCTACGGCCATTCGTACAATCGTCGTCCTGCTTTTGGCATGGGGGATGGTGTTCCTGACGCACAGTCAGACCGGCCTTAATTCCATCTCCCCCCGCAGCTGGTTGTTCCTCATCCTCTCCGGTCTGGCGACAGGGGCGTCGTGGCTCTGTTATTTCTATGCCATCAAGCACGGGGACGTTTCTAAGGTCGTCCCTATTGACAAATGCAGCCTTGTCCTGACAATCATTTTCGCCGCCATCTTCCTCGGAGAGGCTTTTACATGGAAAACGCTCGTCGGCTCCGTTCTGCTTCTTGGCGGGGCCTTGGTAATGGTTCTGTGATTATGAAGACGTTTCTCAAAATACTGACCATCTTTATCGCCGTCGGTGCCGTTGGCGGCGCCGTGATGATGTGGATGGACCCGAGCGGCGTAAGCTGGGGAGGGGAGCCCATGCTGGATTTGCTTCGGAACAAAATGCCCTGGCCGGATGTTCTCTTCAAGAACTTCATCCCTTCCGGATTTGCCCTCCTGGCTGCGAACGGCCTCACACAGCTCCTGGCCGCCCTCATGCTTTTCAAGAACCATCCATGGGCCTACTGGGCCGTCCTCGTATGTGGAGTTATCCTAATGCTTTGGATCGTACTGGAGTGGTATGTGTGGGGATTCGTGGCGCTGAGTAACATCTTTTTCGTGCTGGGACTCGTCGAAGTGATTGGCGCCGTTTGCTGTATCAGGCGCTCTTGTTAAAAGGTTCGTCAATCCTTGAATAAGAGGGCGGGGCCGCCGGTGCGTCAACACCGATGGCCCCGCCTATTAAAAGATTGAGACTGAACCTTATTGGATGTCAATCTGCTTTACCGCCTCTTCCTTCTGCGCATTCTCCTTCTTAGGGATGTGGACGTTCAGGACGCCCTTCTCCACCTTGGCCTCGATCTTGTCGGCCTCGGCGTCGTCAGGCAGCAGGAGCGTCTGCT
>CAMZCW010000212.1 GCA_947305045.1 uncultured Bacteroidales bacterium
TTTGGTGTCCTTTTCATCATCTACTCAACTCTGTGTTTTGGTGTTTTGGAAAAGTACAATCTCCAAGGCATAGGGAACAATAGTGCTTATGCCCTTTATTGGAGATGTCTTATTATCAGCTGTGTGGTTTTTGTCTTGGACTTCGTCATACAGATTTTCAAACTGGTTTCACTGAATTCATCCTGGCTAAGGTTTTATCAGGCATTTTTATACTTGTTTTCTTTTGTACTTGTGATACTGATTTCAACAAGCTATCCGAACTTAATCTGTGATGGAGATAGGCACGATGTCATTGGATTGTGGGCCATTGAAGACCAGATTAAGAGTGTCCGTGAATCTGTGGTCTTTGATAGCCTGTACATTGGTATTCGCAGCTTGGTGTATTCTATGATTCTGATAATATGGGTTAGTAATAAGAGACAATAAATGACTCAAATGACACCTCGCAGGAGGCTTCAGACTATCCCTGTGACTATCCAAAGTATCTAAACATAAGTGTAAGTAATTGACAATAAATCATTTAATACCAACTACGCCACATCTTTAACGAGGAAGAGTATTAGTCAAATGATTGATAATCAATGAAAAGACAAGGGAGTAATTGCCTTGTCTTTTTTTGTATCTTTGCATGTATGCACATTTGCTGGAATAAGTTATGGATGGCGGCCGTTATGGGCGCGGTGTTGCTGTTCTCATCGTGCGGGAGGAGCGATGTGCTTTCGCTGGAGAACGGGCGGATGAGCATCGCCTTCGATGCTGCGACCGGATGGCCGGTGTCGATGACAGATAAGGCTTTCAATGAGGAGATGCTCAATGGCAGTGTGCCCATTTGGGAGCTAAGGGATGCCAGGGACAGCATTATAAAAGAAGAAACGACCTTCGTGGGATGCCGCCACAAGCCGGAAGGGCTGCAGCTGCGCTGGAAAACGTCTTCCGGCATCAGAATAAAAGCCATGGCCAGCCTGGCGGCAGAGGACAGCCTGCTCCACTGGAACATCTCCGTCACAGGTCTGGAACCCGGATCTTCGGTGCTTTATCCCATCCTCGATTTCAAGAAGATGGATAACGAGGATTTCGCCATTTCCAGCTGGCTGGGCCGTTTGGAAAAGGATCCACGCAGCAGCGTCAACGCTGAAAAACCTCTAATCCGATTCAGCTCTGACTCCCCCGGTGCTCTGTCAATGCAGATGATCGCCTCCTATGACAGGGAAAGCGGGCAAGGCCTGTACCTTGCATCCAACGACTCGCTTTCTTTCGCGAAGACTTTCACCATCGAGCTGGATTCGGCAAAGACCCGTTTCTATCTCACACACTACCCCGCCCTCGGCAATACATCCAAGTTCTGGAATCCGGGCTACGAGGTAATCACCGGTCCGTTCCGGGGCGACTGGCTGACGGCCGCCAAGATATACCGCAGATGGGCTGTACAGCAGCGCTGGTGCCGGGAAAGCCGGCTGGCGCAACGCCGGATAGAAGACTGGGCACTCGGCACCGGACTGTGGGTCTGGAACCGCGGGCGCTCGGAGAACGTCCTAACGGAAGCCCTGCATCTGCAGGAGATATCCGGGCTGCCGGTGAGCGTGCTGTGGCACTGGTGGTGCAACTGCGGGCACGACGAAGATTTCCCGTATTATCTGCCGCCAAGAGAAGGCGAAGCATCCTTCCGCAACGCGGTCGAATTTACCTCCGGCAAGGGCGTGCATGCCATCGTGTACATGAATTCCTTCGAATGGGGAAGCTCGACGCCGGGATGGGAGGAAGCCAAGCCCTACGCACTCATAATGCAGGACGGGTCCTTCCGGCAGTATTCTGCCAACAGGTTCACCGGCCACAGGCTGGCCGCGATGTGCCTGCACAACTCTTTCTGGACGGACCGCTATGCCGCAATGGCCGATACGCTGCTGCGGTATTATGGCCTCGGCGGCATCTATATGGATGAGTCGTGCCTCGGCCTGCGCTGCTACAACCCTTCGCACGGGCACAGCATCGGCGGAGGCAACTATTGGGTCGAAGACTTCAACGGCCTGTCCTCCCGCATACGTCGCCAGGCCGGCAGGACGGTGCTTGCCGGGGAAGGTTCCGGCGAAGACTGGATTCCGTCGCTGGACCTCTTCCTGACCCTGGGCGTCAGCCGCGAACGCTACATAAGCGGGGATGCCGAAACAATTCCACTGTTCCAGGCCGTGTATCACGATTATGCGATCACCTTCGGCAGCTACAGCTCGCTGGTGTATCCGCCTTTCGACGAAAAATGGCCGGTGGGGAACCGCCCGGATGGCTGCGAAACCCTCCTCCCGGATCGCTACAACCTGCAGTTCCGGATGGAGCAGGCACGTGCACTGGTGTATGGAATGCAGCCGACCATCGCCAACTACCACGCATTTCTCAACCAGGCCCGGAGCCGCGAAGTGGACTTCGCCCTGCTGCTGGCCAGGACCAGGATGCAGTACCTGGATTATCTGCTCTACGGCAGCATGGAGAGGACCCCGGAAATGACCATCCCCACAACGCAGGCCGACATCTCTAAAGTATCGATCTATGCCGCCCGCGACGGCAAATCGGCCCCGCAGATTACGAAAGAAATACCCTTGCTTTATACTGGCATGTGGAAATCGCCGGTAGGGAAACTGGCGCTGTTCATCGTAAATATCGGGGATGAGCCTCAGTCAGTCAGCTTCTACCTCAGCACTCAGGCCTTCTCCGCCACCATCCCGGCACGCGATGTTCGCGTAATAGAATTCCAGTAATATAAGCGCTGAGATTGTTATCTATGTAGAAAACGCTAAGGCTATGTCTGATATTGAAAAACAGGCTGGTAAAGGAAGGTTCGTCGGAAGATGCCGGTGTTGCCAAAGAAGGTGCCGATGTGGCAAAATCTGCCCGTCATGAGGTTGAGAAACGTCTTGGTAAAAGACTATTTAATAACAATGCGTATGAAAGCTAATTCTTTGCTTATGCTCTCAATGGCCGCGGCAGGGATGCTGGCGTGCTCCGGAAATGATGCGAAGTATCACATTACAGGTATGAACGCGCCCCAGGATGGGATTACCGTCTATCTGGTTGACCGGATCATAGCTGACGACATTGACAGCTCGGTTATTGTCGACGGCACCTTCGAGATGATGGGTAAGGCCACCAAGGATGCCTTTTTGGACATAGTGGTCGAAGGTTCCGACTGGCATTACCCGCTAATTAACGATGGTGTTCCCGTGCAAATCAATTTCACCGACAGCTCAGTCACCGGATCGGCACAGAATGTCAAACTGACGGAATGTGACAAGCAGAACTCCAAGGCCTATTCACGGTTGAATCAACTCATCGATGGTTTTTTGGCGCTCTCCAAGGAAGAGCAGGATGCCGTCAAGGACGAATTTGTCGCGCAGTATGAGGCTGTGTTCCAGCAGTTTGCAGATACCAAACTGGCCATCATAGAGGAGAATATGGACAATCTCATACCTGTCGCTTTCATTGAGAATGTCCCCGAAGTCTTGGGCTACGAGAAGTTCAACGAACTTGTTTCCTCAGACGCCCCATTTGCAAAGCATCCATTCGTGGTGGATCTCAAGGAAGGCCTGGAAAATGCCATGAATGAAGAATTGAAGGCCGAAGATGCCAAGAGTGCCATAATCGGCCAGAAATTCCTGGATTTGGAAGAGGCTGACCCAGATGGCAATATGCATAAGCTGAGCGAGTATGTAGGCCAGGGGAAGTGGGTGCTGATCGACTTCTGGGCCTCATGGTGCGGACCTTGCAAGGCCGAAATGCCCAATGTCGTAGCTATGTACAAGCAGTACCACGACAAAGGTTTTGACATTGTAGGGCTTTCCTTTGACGATGATAAGGATCTCTGGAGAAAGGCTATCATAGAATGGCAGATGCCATGGATCCATCTCTCTGACCTGAAGTCTTGGAACAGTGTGGCCGCTGGTGTTTACTCTGTAAACTCCATCCCTGACAACCTCCTGATCAACCCTGAAGGCATCGTAGTAGCCCGTGGCCTCCGAGGCGTAGCGCTGGCTGACAAGCTCGCCG
>CAMZCW010000213.1 GCA_947305045.1 uncultured Bacteroidales bacterium
CTTATGAGTTTTGTGCATCTGCATGTCCACACCCAGTACTCCATCCTGGACGGACAATCTTCCATAGAAAACCTATTTAACCGGGCGGACGAGCTGGGTATGCCGGCCCTAGCCATCACGGACCACGGCAACATGTTCGGCGTCAAGGAGTTCTTCAAGTATGCCAAGAAGCACCCCAACGTGAAGCCCATCATCGGCTGTGAAATCTATGTGTCCAAGGGGGACCATCGGCTCAAGGAAAAAGGCTATTACCACCTCATCCTCCTGGCCAAAAACTACACCGGCTACCTGAACCTGGTAAAGATTGTCTCGGAGGGGCATATCAACGGCCAATATTACAGGCCCCGCGTGAGCCATGAAGTGGTTGAGCAGTACCATGAGGGCCTCATCTGCTCCAGCGCCTGCCTGGCCGGCGAGGTGCCGCGCGCCATCATGGCCCATGATGACGCCGCCGTGGAAAAGGCTATCCTGTGGCACAAGCGCGTGTTCGGGGAGGACTATTACCTGGAAGTGATGAAGCACAAGACGGAGGTCCCCGGGCTGGACAACCAACTGTACCAGGACCAGTGCTATTACACGGAAGAAATCTTCAAGTTGGCGGAAAAATACGGCGTCAAGGTCATCGCCACCAACGACGCCCACTTTGTGCGCAAGGAAGACGGTCCCGTGCACGACCGCCTCGTCTGCCTCACCACCAACTCGTATATTGACGATCCCGGCCGCCTGCGCTACACACAGCAGGAGTACATCAAGTCGGAGGAGGAAATGCTTGCGCTGTTCCCGGACCATCCGGAGGCGCTGGCCAACACGCTGGAAGTGGCGGAAAAGGTGGAAAGCTACTCCATCGACCGGGATCCCGTGCTGCCCGTATATGAGATTGACCCGGCTTTTATGGCCGAGATAGACACGTACCTGGAGAAATACAAGGACATCATTGATGCGGGCCGATGCGACAAGCACGGCACCTACCGCGGAGACGGCTTCTGCCATTCGGTGGCGTATTTGTGCCATTTGACGTACCTGGGCGCGCACCAGCGCTACGGGGAAACGCTCACCTCGGAGCAGGAGGAGCGCATAGACTTTGAGCTCAAGACCATCTGCCGCATGGGTTTCCCGGATTACTTCCTCATTGTGCAGGACTATATCGCCGCGTCCCGCGCCGCGGGCTCCATGGTGGGCCCCGGCCGTGGTTCCGCCGCCGGTTCAGTGGTTGCCTACTGCCTCAGAATCACCAACTTAGACCCCATCAAGTACCAGCTCCTGTTCGAGCGTTTCCTCAATCCGGACCGTATCTCCATGCCGGATATCGACGTAGACTTCGAGGACCTCACCAAGGCGCACCAGTACGTAGAGCAAAAGTACGGCACTTCGCATGTCTCGCGCGTGATTACCTTTGGCACCATGGCCGCCAAGAGCGCCATCAAGGACATTGCGCGCATCAGCCACCTGAGCATCGACGAGAGCAACCGCCTCACCAAAATGGTGCCGGACCGCCTGAGCGAGAAAAAGGAGAAGGAATACCCCTTCAATCCCAAGCTGGACGAGCTCAAGCCCGGCTTCAAGGTGGTGGAACGGGACGGCAAAACCTATCAGGTGGGCCTGGAGGACGCCGACGTAAAAATCACCCTCAAAAACTGCTACAGGCTTGTGCCTGAGTTCATTGAGGAGCTCAAGAACGGCCCGGAAATCAACAAGGAAGTCCTGAAGTACGCGCAGGCGCTGGAAGGCTGCGTGCGGCAGGTAGGCGTGCATGCGTGCGCCACCATTATCGGCCGCGGAGACCTTACCAATTACCTCCCCATCACCCTGTCCAAGGACAAGGAAACCGGGGAGGACGTTCGCACCTCGCAGTACGACGGCCACTACATTGAGGACGTGGGCATGCTCAAGATGGACTTCCTGGGGCTCATAACCCTGTCCATCATCCACAACTGCCTGGACCTCATCAAGGAGCACCACGGAGAGGACATCGACATAGAGGCCATTCCCATTGACGATGCCCCCACCTATGAGCTATACGGCCGCGGAGACACCACCTCCGTGTTCCAGTTTGAATCGGAGGGCATGAAAACCTGGCTGCAGAAGCTGCGTCCTTCCCGTTTCGAGGACCTCATCGCCATGAACGCCTTGTATCGGCCCGGGCCGATGGACTATATCCCGGACTTTGTGGCGCGTAAGCTGGGCGAGCAAGCCATCGAGTACGACCTCCCGGAAATGGAGGAATACCTGCAGGATACCTACGGCGTCACGGTGTATCAGGAGCAGGTGATGTTGCTGTCGCAAAAGCTGGCCGGCTTCACCAAAGGCGAGGCAGACAAGCTGCGGAAAGCCATGGGTAAGAAGCAAATCGACATCCTGAACTCCCTGAAGGATAAGTTCATGAGCGGCGGTCAGGCCAACGGGCATCCGGAAAAGGTGCTGGACAAAATCTGGAAAGACTGGGAAAAATTTGCCCAGTACGCCTTCAACAAGTCCCACGCCACCTGCTACGCCTGGGTGAGCTACCAGACCGGCTGGCTCAAGTGTCACTACCCCTCGGAGTTCTTCGCCAGCTGCCTCAACTGCGCCAAGAGCATGGACGAGATCACCAAAATCATGGACGATTGCAAAGGCCATGGCATCAAGGTGCTCAATCCGGACATCAACGAGAGTTCCGGGCACTTCACCGTGAACAAGAACGGGGATGTGCGCTTTGCCTTGGGGTCCATTAAAGGCTTTGGTGCCAACGTGGTGGATGCCATTGTTAAGGAGCGCGAGGAAAATGGCTTATTCACAGATATTTACGATTTTGTGGAGCGCATGGCCGGCAGCGTGAACCGCAAGAGCTTCGAATCCCTGGTGAATTCCGGCGCCTTTGACAGTTTCGGTCACAAACGCAGCATGTACTTCCAGTTCGGGCGCGGCGGGGAAATGTTTATCGACCTGGTTACCCGCTACGGAGACTTGTATAAGAACGATACCGTTTCCAGTGCGGCTTCGCTGTTCGGGGACATGGAGGAGATGAAGCCGGAGCGCCCGCCGCTGCCGGAGAGTGAGGGAGAAATGGACATCATGGAGCTGTTGCAGCGGGAGAAAGACCTGGTGGGCATGTACCTGAGCTCCCACCCGCTGGACCGTTACGAGTTCGAGATGCACAACTTCACCAACTGCAAACTGGCAGACCTGGGGAACTTTGTGGCAGACTGTGAGGCGCATAAAAAGACCGCCAAGGTGTATGTGGCAGGCATTGTGACGGATTTCAAACAGCTTACCACCAAAACGGGCAAGCCCTATTCGCGTACTATGCTGGAGGACTACAGCGGCTCCTATGAACTTACGCTTTTCGGGAAGGACCACGAGGCCTTCATGCAGTACATGCAGCCCAAGGCCACGCTGTTTTTTGAAGGCGTGGTGGAGGAAAAATTCTTCCTGAAGCCGGAGGAACGTGCGCAGGGAAAAACCGCCCCGTACGCCTTCAAGGTGCGGAAAGTCACCCTGCTGGGGAATATTTCGGACGATCTGTTAACCGGCTTCTGCATGGACATCACCACGCCCATGCTCACCCAGCAGTTCCGCCAGGACCTGGTACGGGTGGTACGCAAGCACAAGGGGAACATCCCCCTCACCCTGTACCTCTTTGATCCCGGCACCCGCTACCGTATTCAATTCTATTCCAAAAAGTTCCAGGTGGCCGTCACCTCGGACTTCATCCGCGACCTCCGCGCCATCGGCGTGGACCAGTACGAGGTCCAAAGACGCTAAGCGCCAGGTTCGACCTCGGCCCGGTTCAACGGCCGATCCCGCTTGGGTTCAACGGCTGGTCCCGCCACGGGCGCACTTTCCCGGAAAAACGTAGCACTGGCGGACCTTTCGGCCCGCCAGCGGCGCATTTGGGGCCCAAACCGTGTCGGTAGCAGGCCCAAACCGTGTCGGTAGCGGGCCCAGGTGCGGGTAGGTGGCAATATATTTGCCACCCACAAGCAAAATCGGGCGTTTTTGCGAATCTTCGTCAATTTTCGTGCAAAATAATTAGGGTAACCGATTGATA
>CAMZCW010000214.1 GCA_947305045.1 uncultured Bacteroidales bacterium
GGAGATACAATGAAAAAGAGGGTGGATGCCACCAGCGAGATGAGCACCATCACCAGCAGGTTCCGTCCGGCCGCTTTGAGGAGGTCCAAGTCATTGGTCCCTAACGCCAAACCGACGCCGATGATAGGCCCCATGAGCGGGGAAACCAGCATGGCGCCAATAATCACCGCCGTGGAATTGACGTTCAGGCCTACCGATGCGATAACAATGGAGAAGGCGAGAATCCAGACGTTGGTGCCCCGAAACCAGATATTGCTTTTGATGCGCTGGGCAGCACCGGCTGTGTCCAACTCATCGTAAATGAATATGTGCCGTTGAATAAAACGGCGTATCAGTTGCTTCAGCGTCATAATCGGCCAAAAAAATTTCCGCAAGATACGCATTTTATTTTTATCTTTGCAATCAAATTGCATGGGATATGAAAGAAATTGCTCGCGACATTTTTTACATCGGTACGGATGACCTTACCCTGGACTTGTTTGAAAGTCAGTATATAGTGCCGGAAGGCATGGCTTACAATTCGTACCTGATCAAGGACGATAAAATTGCCATCCTGGACACGGCGGATGCCCGCAAGGAGGAAGCCTGGTTCCAGCACCTGGAAGAGGCGTTGCAAGGCCGCCAGCCGGATTATCTGGTGGTCCATCACATGGAGCCGGACCACTCGGCCCTCATCGGCCTTCTTGTGGAGAAATATCCTGCTATTCAAATTGTTGCGAGTGCCATGGCCCTCAAGTTCCTGGGCCAGTTCCAGCCGGGCAAAAACTTCAAGACGCTGGCCGTGAAAGAAGGGGACACGCTCAGCCTGGGCACCCATAGCCTGCAATTTTTCTCTGCGGCCATGGTGCATTGGCCGGAGGTGATGGTGAGCTATGACCCCGTCGCCAAAATCCTCTTCTCGGCCGATGCCTTCGGCAAATTCGGTGCGCTGGAAACATGCGGTTTCTGGGCCGATGAGGACGATGACTGGGCCTGCGAAGGCCGCCGCTATTATTTCAATATCTGCGGCAAATACGGCCCTCAGGTGCAGGCGCTCCTGAAAAAGGCCGCGGGCTTGACCATCGACATTATTGCTCCGCTGCACGGGCCTATCCTGCGGGAAAACCTGGCCTATTACCTGGATTTATACAATACCTGGAGCAGTTACGGCATAGAAACGCCCGGCGTGTTTGTGGCGTATGCATCCATCCATGGCGGAACGGCCGCCGTTGCGCTTAAGTTGGCAGACATGCTCCGCGAAAAAGGCTGCCCCAAGGTGGCTGTGTGCGACCTCACGCGTGAGGACCGTGCAGAAGCCGTGGAAGACGCCTTCCGTTACGGAACCCTGGTCCTCGCTGCCGCCTCGTACGATGCCGGCCTCTTTACGCCCGCGTACGAATTCCTGCACACCCTGCAAATGAAAGGCTGGCAGAAACGCCGTGTAGCCCTCATTGAAAACGGCTCCTGGGCTCCCAGCGCCGGCCGCGTAATGAAGGAGATGTTCGCCGCCATGAAAGAAGTGGAGCAGGTAGGGGAGCTGGTGACCATCCGCAGCCGTTATAAGGCAGAAGATCAAGCGGCCCTGGAAGCCCTTGCAAACGCGATTTTGGCATGATTGTAAGAAGCAAAGCCCCGTTGCGCCTGGGACTTGCCGGCGGCGGAAGCGACGTGTCTCCGTACAGCGACCTGTATGGCGGCAACGTCCTCAATGCCACCATCAACCTGGCGGCTTACTGCACCATTGAACCGCTCAGGCAGCCCCTGGTACGGGTGAATGCGGCCGATGCCGGTGTGCTGTGCGAAGTGCCCCTTGGCATCGGCCCGCTCCTTTCCGGTGCCCCGCTGATTGACGGCGTGTACAACCGTATCGTCCGGGATTACGGCCCGGTACCTTCTCCGGGCTTCGCCATTACTACCTACAATGACGCGCCCGTGGGGTCGGGTCTGGGCACCTCATCCACCATGGTGGTGTGCATCCTCAAGTGCTTTGCGGAGTGGATGGACATTCCGCTGGGAGACTATGAACTGGCCCGTCTGGCATATGAGATTGAGCGCAAGGACCTGCTGCTCGCCGGCGGCAAACAGGACCAGTATGCGGCTGCTTTTGGCGGGTTCAACTTTATGGAATTCCTGCCCAGCGACCTGGTGATTGTGAACCCGCTACGCGTGAAAGACTGGATTGTGCAGGAACTGGAAGCCTCTCTGCTGCTGTACTTTACGGGCCAGAGCAGGGAAGGGGCCGCCATCATTGAAAAGCAGCAGCAGGCCACCCGGCGCGGGGATGCCACCGCCGTGGAGGCCATGCACCGCATCAAGCAGAGCGCCGTGGACATGAAACTGGCGCTCCTGCAGGGGGATATGGCCACCTTTGCCCATATCCTTGGCGCTGCCTGGGAGGACAAGAAAAAGATGGCCGATACCATCACCAACCCCCAGATCCAGCAGGCGTTCGATGTGGCCCTGGCCGCTGGTGCCATCTCCGGCAAAGTGTCCGGAGCAGGCGGCGGGGGATTCATTATGCTCATGGTGCCGCCGCAAAAGCGGGTAGCTGTCCGCGAGGCCCTGCGCGCCCTGCCCGGGCAGGTGGTTCCGTTCCAATTTACCCATACCGGCGCTGTAGCATGGAAGTTATCATCCTAGCCGGTGGTCAGGGCACCCGGCTCCGTTCCGTGGTGCACGACATTCCCAAGTGCCTGGCGCCTGTGGCCGGGCGTCCTTTTCTGGGGTATATGCTGGACTATCTGAGCGCATATCCCGTTGACCATGTGGTATTTTCGGTAGGTTACTTAAAGGAACAGGTGATGTCCTTTGTACAGGCGCACACCTGGCCTTTCCACTATGATTTTGCCGTAGAGGACACGCCGCTCGGGACCGGTGGCGGCATTCGCCTGGCGCTGGAAAAATGCCACTCTGCGCAGGTCTTGGTGCTCAATGGAGACAGTTTTTTTCCGCTTGCGCTGGACGCCATGCCCTTCGATGGCCCCGTCACCGTTGCCCTCAAGCCCATGAAGGCCTTCAGCCGCTATGGCGCGGTCCGTGTCATACCGAGCGAAGCGAGTGTATCTCATACCATTACTGCATTCAAGGAAAAAGCATACTGTGAGGAGGGGCTTATCAACGCCGGGGTGTATGCCATCGACCGTACGCAACTGCATCTGGAGAACCTTCCGGAGCGGTTTTCCTTCGAGCAAGAGGTGCTGGAGCCCATGGCGGCTGCCGCTAAGCTCAAAGGCTGGCCCACGGAGGGCTATTTCATCGACATAGGCATTCCGGAGGATTATGACAAGGCGCAGTGGGAAATTCCCGCCTGGTTTGCGGTGCAAAAAGCATCGGCACAGGTGCTTGAGAGCCCCGCAGAGGTGCTTTTCCTGGACCGTGACGGCGTGCTCAACCGCCATCTGGTGGGTACATATGTTAAATCCTGGGCGGACTGGCAGTGGATGCCGGGCATCCTGGAGGCATTTCCGCTGTGGGCGCAGAAGTTCAAGCACATCCTCCTGGTGACCAACCAGCGGGGCGTCGGGAAGGGCGAGATGACGGATGCAGACCTCTCCCGTATCCATGCGCACATGATGCAGGACGTGCTGGAAGCAGGCGGCCGGATAGACCTTATTCTAACTTGTACGGCGGTTTCGGACGATGATCCGCGCCGGAAACCCAACCCGGGCATGTTCCGGGAGGCTTGCTCCCTTATTCCGACGCTGGACCCGCAGCGCTGTGTCATGCTGGGTGATGCGGATTCTGACGCCGCATTTGCCCGTAATTGCGGGATGCCCTTTATTCGTCTTCTTCCGGAAGGAGCTTTTTAGGATTCTTGGGAACCCCCAACTTGAGGAGCTGGCGCGCACTGGTGAGGATGGAATTGCCTGATTCACTGATTTTTGCGCTCACTTTGTCGTATTCGTCCTGCGCGGCTTTGAGTTTTTCTCCCATGGCGGCGTGCGCCTTGGAGAAGTCGTACACGCGGTCCACCATGGTCTGGGCGGCCTTGATAATCTTTTCCTGGTTGCGGGCCTGGTC
>CAMZCW010000215.1 GCA_947305045.1 uncultured Bacteroidales bacterium
TTCACAAACAGGCGCACCACATGCGAGCCAATGAAGCCCGCACCGCCCGTGATGATGATGGTCCTTTTCATAAACTACGCAACAGGAATTTTAACAACCACTTTCTTTACGAGTCCGGATTTTCCTTCCACGGCCAGACAAGGCTCATGGGCGTCTTCCGGGAACACCAGCACAAAGTAACCTTCGCCCACAATGACGTCAGCGCCGGGGCAATCCAGATAGCGCGCCACATCCTTTTCTTCATTGTAAGCGATGCTTTCGGTAACCTGCGCAAGCGGCTTGCACCGAACCAGTTCCGTACCAACAAGGCAGAATTGAATATCGGAAAAGCGCTTATGCGCCTCATAGCCTTTTTCGTTCACCAGGCGCGTGTTGTACTCGCTGATAATTACCTTTACTCCGTTTTCCAGGAAATAGGTTCCGTTTTCCACATTGGGCTTTACACTGGCGATATAATCCAGTGCTGTGTCGATGGCCGGCGTGAGTCCTTTGTACAGACTCACATTCTTGATATGGTCAAAAATCATACGCGTTGTTTTGCTAGTCCACAAATATAAGAAAATTCGTATCTTTGTGCAAACTTTTAGCTGTATGATTCAATCCATGACCGGCTACGGCAAAGCCGAGGCCACCCTGTCCAGCGGTAAACTTACCCTCGAAATCCGCACCCTCAACGGCAAAAGCGCGGACATCAACATCAAAAGTTCCCTTCTCCCCAAGGAAAAGGACCTGGAAGTCCGTAAGTTATTGGCCGATAAACTCGTACGCGGCACCATCGACCTCTATATCAGCTTTGAACCCGCCGCCGGAGAGGGTTCCTACGGCATCAACGCGGAAGCCTTTCACGCGTATTGGAAGAGTGTAGTATCGGCCCTGGACAAGGAGACCATTTTCACCAAAACCTTCCTGAAGGATCCCGGCGTGGGCAGCATCCTCGCCAGCTCCATCCTGCGCCTCCCGGAGGTAGTGGATGCCCGCAAGGGGGATGTCATCACGCCCGAAGAATGGCCGCTGGTGGCTTCTGCACTTGAGTCCGCCCTGGCGCAGCTCATGGCCTATCGGGCCGACGAGGGCAAGGCTTTGTATGCCGATGTCACTTCCCGCGTGGCCTTGATTCTTTCCCTGTACGACCAGGTGGAAGCACTTGAAGGTGAGCGGATTGCCGGCGTTCGCGAGCGCCTGGGAAAGGCCCTGGAGGAGCTCGCCGTCAAAGCCAATCCGGAGCGTTTTGAGCAGGAGCTGATTTTCTACCTGGAAAAATACGACATCAACGAGGAAAAAGTCCGCCTCCGCCAGCACTGCAAATACTTCATGGAAGTGATCGACTCCGAGCCCTATCCCGGCAAAAAGCTGGGCTTCATCATCCAGGAAATGGGCCGCGAAATCAACACCACCGGCTCCAAAGCCAACCACGCCGGCATCCAGCAGCTCGTCGTCCGCATGAAAGACGAACTCGAGAAAATCCGCGAACAAAGCATGAACATCCTCTAGCCCCGCCCCTTCCCGGATCACCCGCACCTTCCGGGCTCCATTATGTGACAGCTAAGTGATTGATTCATAGTCGATAACGCAATAATCCTCGTTCAAATTTTGAACGAGGATTAGTATGTAAACCATTGAGGGAAAACTTGTTAGCTGTCACGGCGCCACTCCAGGCGGCACCACGGGGCAGTCCCAGAACCAGTCCCTAAACCAGTCCCTAAACCAGTCCCAGAGCCAGAGCCAGCCCCAGTCCCAGAACCAGTCCCAGAACCAGTCCCAGAACCAGTCCCAGAACCAGTCCCTAAACCGCGCTAGGGCAGCGCCGGAACAAGATACTGAAAATCCTCGGTCCAATTTGCGCCGAGGATTTTTCGTAATCTCCTGTCCTACAGCCACTTACAAGCCAGCCCTAACTACCTATTATTCAACATCTGTAAACCTATATCAGGACCAACCCTTATGCGAGCCAAGCCACCGCTCATCCAGACTGGCCGCCAACCAATTGATTCTCAGTAAGATGCCATTAATCCCGGCTCAATCCGCACCGAGGAGTTCCCGTAATCCGCTCTCTATCAACCACTTATCAGCCATCCCTTGATGCGGTTGGTGCAGGTCAGTGTACCCAACGGCGCAGGTCCGATTTCGCCCTACTGACCGGCGCCAGGAATCGCCATTCTGGACCTTCTAGCGGTGCAGGTCCCAACCACCAAAACGGACCTGCTCCATTTACCTCACTGACCTGCACCGTTCACCGCTCCCTCCTGCGCCACTGACCCCACTGACCTGCGCCATCCACCGCACCCTCCTGCTCCACAGGCTGCACCGACCTGGACCACAGCAGGGCCCAACCACCGCTGGCACAATGCGCTGGCCCTTATTCCCCCAACAGCGCCGCCGCACGCAACTATGTGCGGCGGCTACCAGCACACGGAACCGCCACCTCGCAATACGCAGCTCGGTGGCTAGCGGAAACCCTCTCGGGCTCCGTTAAAGGGCCCAAGAGGGTTCCGCTTTCCTTCCGGAATTTACTCCCGCGGGCGGATATTGTTTTCCCAGAGGACGCGGCGAACATCCTCCTTCCGAAGCTGGAGACAACGGGCCAGCTGGGCCACCGAAGTGCAATAGCTTCGGAACAGGTAGGTTACCAGCTTGGCTTTCTCCGCTGGGGTTAGCGCTGGGACCTCTTTCTTGAACCATCGGCCGGTCACATCGGCCACACAGACCATAAATTGGGCATCGTTCTGCCAGACGCGGTTGTTCAGGACCAATTTTTGCCGCATTTCGGCCGGATTTACCTCGCCAATCATGCGCAAATAGTAGGCCTGATCGCCCAGAAAGGCACTTTCCACATAGGCGCAGTCGCAGGCAGAGTTGGGGATGATCCGGTCCTGCTCATCCAGCACCCAAGGTACTTGGCTCAGGTCCTTGTGGGTCCGCAGCAGCGTCTCCTTTTCCCGGCGCGAGAGCCCGCTCACCGCCCGTACTCCCTTAAGCGCCCCGGCAAACATGCCCCGGTATGAGGACCAGGGGTAATCCTCGATCCGATACCCGGTATCGGCCGCATTCCGGGGAATATAGGCCAGGGCGTTCCGTACATATCGGTCCGAATCCAAATATTGCACACTAATCCGCGTCCTGGCCATGACATTCCTTTCCCCGTATTTTTTGGCAATGTACTGGGAGTGGCGTTTCTTCACAAACTCACCCACTGCCGAGGTCCCCTCCCAGTTCACTGCCAGCACGGCACAATGCCCGTGCGTAGACATGGCAATCTCGCTAATTACCAGCGCATTGCAGCTCAGCGCACCCAGGTAGAAACTCTTTTCCAGATGGTCGAAGTCTTCATCGTCCCGGCACAGCAGGACAGACTCCATACCCTCCAGGCTGATATGAAACGGGTACACCTTTGCCACGGAGCCATCCGGTAAAAGGCGCTCTACAACTCGCTGAAAGGCCATGGCTAACTGAATTTTCCGCCTCCGCCGGAGCCCCCGAAGCCGCCAAAACCAGGGCCGAATCCGCCCATCCCAAATCCCGGCACCGGCATGGGCGTCCCGCTGGGAGGAAAACTCCCGCCTCCGGGGAAGCAGCAGGAAAACACCTTGTCGGACATCTGCATGATACTGGTCCCATCACCCACAATCGGCCTCACCACCTTGGACGGATCATAGCCGAACGGAATTTTGAGCCGGTCCGCCAGCTTCTCGTAGCGAGGAATATAGTCGAACATGAGCGCGTGCCACAGGTTCTCGGCATGGTCGTACGGCTCTGCAGTCGCGATAATCTCGGCCATGGGAAGGTACCGGATGGCTTTATCGGCCTGCGTTTCACGCTTCTCCCAAAGGGCCGGAATAATCCCCTCGATGAGCATACGGTTCATGCTCTCGTTCTGTTTTTTCGCTGCCGATTTTGACGGCGCCGGATGGCAAACATCGTCATAAAACGCGTAGTCCGTTCGCATGTGCAGGCG
>CAMZCW010000216.1 GCA_947305045.1 uncultured Bacteroidales bacterium
TAACAAAACAGCCGCAGATTTTAAACTACGGCTGTAAAAAAGGAGAATAAATTATGCCATTATCTCTGTCCCGTCCCGGAACGTTACCTTGATTTCCTTTTTCCTGCCGACGGTTACGAAGTCGACCAGACTGCACCAAAGGTCCTCGTCAAATATATCTATAATGCCTTTCTGCTTTTTCAGTGCCGAGACGAAATTTGCAAGAACGGCCTTCCGCCTCCCCTTCTCTGCGATATCTGCTATCACCTTGTTGTACTGTTCCATCAAAGCATCATGCCGTTTGACCAGCTCATTGTAGTGTTTCTCATATTCTTCCTGGTTCTGCGCCACCCGCGCGTTCGCCGCTACAAGTTTCTGCTTCATGCCCGTAAGCACCGACAGTTCCGATGCCAGCCTGAACTTTTCTTCCTTCAGGGCTTCCGTAGAGCATACCGTCTTGGAAATCAATTCCGCATTGGCGAGAATCTCCTCTTTCCCGGTCATCAGCTGATTGAACGCCGATACGAACGCGGCCTTGACATCAGCCTCTATAACATAAACCGTCTTGCATTTTTCTTCCCCTTTGTATTTGTCGTTGCAGCGGTATACGATCTTACGAGACTTGTCGGTGCTGTGCCATACCTTCGAACCATACCAGCCTCCGCAGTCGGCGCATTTTATCTTATTGGAAAAGATGTTCAGGCCGCGGTAGTGTTTATTGTTCCTTTTCCGTTTTTCGAATTCAGCCTGCACCATGTCGAACACCTCCGGGCTGATGATCGCCTCATGGTTCTTTTCCACATAGCACTGCGGGACCTCGCCTTCGTTCTTCTTGGTCCTTTTCTGCAGGAAGTCCACGGTGAATGTTTTCTGCAAGAGGGCGTCGCCTTTGTATTTTTCATTCTTAAGCATGCTCAGCACTGTCGAACGCGGCCATTTATCTTTTCCGCTGGGTGTTTTGATACCCCGCCGGGTGAGCTCTTTGGCGATAGACGGCGGGGCCATGCCTTTAAGGAACAGCGCGTAAATCAGCCGTACCGTTTTTGCCTGTTCCTTGTTGACCACCACCTTGCCCGTTTCCTTGTCAATATCCAGTCCGCAAAACCGGGTATAGGCAAAACTGACCTTGCCGTCCGCCACGCGTTTGCGGTGCCCCCAGGTGACGTTTTCCGAGATGGAACGCGATTCTTCCTGTGCAAGGCTGGACATGATGGTGATGAGCAGCTCACCTTTGGCGTCCAGCGTCCAAATATTCTCCTTCTCAAAGTATATCTCTATGCCCTTGTCCTTCAGCGTCCGCACCGTAGTCAGGCTGTCTACCGTGTTCCGTGCGAACCGGCTCACACTCTTGGTCACGATCAGGTCAATCTTCCCGGCCAGGGCATCCGCCACCATGGTATTGAAGCCCTCACGCTTCCTGGTGTTGGTGGCCGAAATGCCCTCATCCGTGTATATGCCCGCGAACTCCCAATCGCCACGGTTCTTGATGAGGTTCGTATAATACTCCACCTGCGCCTCATAGCTCGAAAGCTGGTCTTCGTGGTCGGTCGATACGCGGGCATACCCGGCGACCCTGCGTTTCTTTATGCCGTTGAGCGGCATGGCGGTAAACCGGTTGATCGTGGCCGGTATCGTTGTTACTTTTCTTCCCGTCATTTTTTCCCTCCTTGGTCAGGGCAGGCCTTCGTGACCACCCTGCCGTCCTTCATATGAAACTCCAGCACTTCGCGCGCCGGGACGTTGATGAAGTCCACCCTTTCCAAAAACGCGTCTTCATCGAAAGTTTCCATTCCGAGCACTTCTGCACACACCCTTTCGAGCGCAGGCTGCTTGATGGTGCCGCCCACGGGACATTTTCCGCGCCCGTTCTTGGAAGTACCGCAGATCCAAAACTCCTTGATCCTGCCGGCCTTCCTTTTGCAATGCAGATAACTCTGTCCGCAGCGAGGGCATTTCAGCTTTCCTGTAAAGCAGCAGGTGTTGAGGCTCTTGTTCGCCAGCGGCCCCAGCGCCTGTCGCCGTTCCATCTCAACCTGCACCGCTTCAAAGGCCGCCTGGTCGATGATGGCCGGATGCGTACCTTCCACATAGTACTGTGGCAACTGACCCCGGTTCTTTACCTGATGCCTGCGGAGCGGGTCTGCCGTGAACACTTTCTGTAGCAGGATGTTGCCCGTGTAGGTCACGTTGGTAAGGACCTTCCGGATGTTGGAATGCTCCCATGGGCAGCCTGCCCTTGTTACGATTCCTTCCGCGGCTAATTCCCTTCCAATCTCCGCCACGGATTTCCCGGCCATGTACTCCCGGTATATGCGCCGTACCACATCCGCCTCTTCCGGCACGATGACCAGATCGTCACCTTCCCATCGGTATCCATACGTCCGGAAATGCCCATGGGGAATGCCCTGCCTGAACCTTTTGCGGATGCCCCATTTCATATTCTCGGACAGGCTGAGGCTTTCTTCCTGGGCGACGGATGCGAGGATGGTCAGCATAAACTCCCCATCCCCGCTTAAAGTGTAAATGTTTTCTTTTTCGAACCGGACTTCCACGCCGATGTCCTTCAGGTGGCGTACCGTGTTCAGCAGGTCTACCGTGTTCCTGGCAAACCGCTGGATGGACTTGGTAAGGATGATGTCTATCTCCCCGTTGTCGGCGGCCTTGAGCATCCGCTGGAACTCCTCGCGTTTTGCTGTCCCTGTCCCGCTGATGCCGTAGTCCGCAAAGACCCCGGCATACTGCCATTCCGGGTTATGCTGTATCAGCGAACTGTAGTAGCTGACCTGTGCGGAGAGGGAATGGTGCATCCGATTGCTTTCCTTGGATACACGGGCGTAGGCCGCCACTTTCTTCTTAGGTATAATGGTCGGGACGGTACTTTCCAACCGTATCAAGTTAGGCATGGTTACCCCTCCTTTCAGTGACTATACATCACTCTGAACGGCGATAAAGTCAACTGATATATCGGAGAATATTCTGCCTAAAACAGGCCGATATTTTTTCAGGAAGACCGCCTCGACTTCCCCGTATTCCTCTTCCGTGATGACGCCCTGGTTGAGCATCTTCCGGGCAATACTCATGGTGGCCTGGTACATTTTTTCGTTATGAAATTCTTCCTTAGTCATGATGCTCACCACCTCTGAACCGGTCTTTGCTGTAGCACTCGTAGCTGCAGTACTTCCTGCGCTGGTCCCCATAAACCTGGAACTCCTTGCCGCAGTGCTTGCAGACTATTTTGTAGTATGCCTTGCGTTTCACTAACCCGAGATTTCTGTTCCACCAGGCCGCGCGGCACTGGTCGCTGCAAAACCGTTTGAACCGGCGCCCCTTGACCTGTTGTACGTCCTTCCCGCAGTTTTCACAGTGAGTTATTTCGCCGGCGGGCTTTTCAGTTAATCTGGCCGCCGTTTCAGCATCGATGTTGTTCCGTTTGCAGAACGACTTTACGGTATTCACTGACAGGCCCAGTTTGTTGGCAATCGCCTTGCAGCCGTCTCCGGCAGCCCTCAATTTGATAATCTTCGATTTTTGGCTCTCAGTCATAGCTTTGTTCTCCTTCTGCCAGAAAACTGCGGCTATCGTTAAGGCGACCCTTTTTGGCCCGATAAAGATATCGGACGGGCCGTTCAAAACCCGTCTACGGCCCCTTAACGATAGCAATTTTCTGTTTTTCTATATTCCTATGCCCACATAGAGCCAATTTTTTTAGTGCCAGCCCAGATTTTTTTGAAAAGCCCCAAAATAAAAAAATCCCGCAGGCATTCCCGCGGGATGTGTAGTACAGAATATTATGTTTTCCTTACCGCAAAATATACAGCGGCAGCGGCTATCACGTAAGCGATGTTCCGCTGCCTTTTTATTTTACGGAGCCTTGACCGCTCCTCTTGTTCGTACTGCTGCAATAATCTGTTGGCATTCTGCAATGACTGCTCCT
>CAMZCW010000217.1 GCA_947305045.1 uncultured Bacteroidales bacterium
GAAATCCAGAAGGACCTGGCGGAAATGATCCGGTCCAAGGGCATGGCCACCTTTGGCGGTGCCCTGGTAACCGTGAGCGAGGTCCGCGTAAGTCCGGACCTGTCGGTAGCCAAAGTGTTCGTGAGCATCTTCCCCTCGGACAAACAGCCCGCCGTCATGGACTGGTTCCAGGAGAACAACAAAGCCCTCCGCGGGGAACTGGGCCACGTGGTGGCCAAGCAGTTCCGCATTGTTCCGGAACTTATTTTCCTGCTGGATACCACCTTGGATTATGCCGAGCATATTGAGGAACTGCTGAGAAAGTAAGATACACTCGGCCTTTGGCCTCGGTATGACAAGACCGCACTCAGAATGACAACGCTGCCGCTCAGAATAGCCATCCGCTACCTGTTTTCCCGGAAATCGTACCATGTCATCAATATGATTTCGGGGATTGGCGCCGCGGGCATGGCAGTGGGGACAGCGGCACTCATTGTCATCCTCTCCGTTTTCAACGGTTTCGAACTTCTTGTAAGCCAGTCGCTTACAGATGCAAATCCAGACCTTGTGATTAAACCGGCCACCGGAAAAGTCTTCCAGCCGGACAGCCTGGCATGGCTAGTGGAGGAGCCCTCCATCGTCCGGCTTTCCAGCGTGCTGGAAGACCAGGCCTTCCTTTCCTGCGACGGGAAACAGGGCTTGGTGCTGGTAAAAGGCCTGGACACAGCCGGAGAGGAAGAATCGCCCCTGCAAACCCACATGATAGACGGCGTCTGGCAATTCCATCGCGGAGACCGGAGCATGGCGGTTGCCGGCGCCGGCCTGGCCGCCCACTTGGGACTCAATCCCCGCTTTCTCGCTCCTCTGGAGCTCCACTACCCCTCCCGTACAGCAGCCATTTCACTGGCCAATCCCGCCGCTTCGCTCCGTTCGGTGAAACTGGGGCTTGCCGGTGTAGTGTCCGTGAGCGCGGAACTGGATGCCAAACTCCTGGTGGTTCCCATCGGCGCGGCCCGGGAGCTGCTGGGGTATGAGACGGAGGTATCGACCCTGGAAATCTGGACCGCACCGGGCAGCGCCCAAGCCTTGCAGAAGACCCTCCAGGAGCGTCTGGGGGCCCATTACCGCGTACTGGACCGCTACCAGCAAAACGCCTCGGTGTACAAGATGATGCGCTATGAGAAGCTGGCCATTTTCCTCATTCTCATCTTTGTGGTGCTCATCATTGCGTTCAATATTTACAGTTCCCTGCGAATGCTCGTCATCGAAAAAGAGGACGATATTGCCACACTGCGCAGTCTGGGGGCCACAGAAGGCCTCGTGCGCCACATCTTCCGCCTGGAAGGGTGGCTGGTATCCCTGCTGGGGATGTTTATCGGCCTAGTGCTGGGCGTGGTGATGGTGCTCCTGCAGCAAAAGTTCGGCCTGGTGTCCATGCCGGGCAATTTTGTGGTCGATGCTTACCCGGTAGTGCTCCGCGCCCCGGATATCCTCTGGACTGTTGCGGGCGTTGCGCTCATCGGCTATCTGATGGCGCTTCTTCCTACCCGTAGACTATGAACAGCCGGCCCCAGCATACCCCCACGCACAATAGGCGGCCTTTTCGTGCGCAAGGTCATGCGAGCGCACGAGGGGGCGCACAAAAATGGACGATTTTGTGCGCAGGGGCATGCTTTCTTATCCTGGGTGGGCTGGATTTGTTGACGGGCGGTGGCATTAACCTCCCCTCGGAGGCCATTTTGTGGAAACTGCGGCTGCCGCGCATGCTTACGGCGGTGGTGGCCGGCGCTGCGCTGGCGCTCTCCGGTGCCCAGATGCAGGCCATTTTCCGGAATCCCCTGGCCGATCCTCACCTGATGGGCGTTTCGGGCGGTGCGGGGCTGGGCGCTGCCGTGGCAGCCCTGGCTGTAACAGGCCTCAGTGCCTGGGCCGGCGGAGTTACGCTGGTTTCTGCCGCCTTTGCAGGAGCGCTGCTCACGGGCTTGCTCATTGTGGCCGTGGCGGCAAGGACGGAGTCCACCACCACCCTGCTCCTCGTGGGTGTCATGCTGGGCTTTGTGCTCAGCGCCCTGAGTTCCATTTTGCAGTATTCGGCCGGAGAGGAAAGCCTCAAGCTGTTCTACAGCTGGATGGCAGGCAGTTTTTCCGGCGTTTCTTATGCCGGATTAGCCTTCATGGCTGCCATGCTGCTGATTGGGCTGGCACTGGCTCTTTCCCAGATGAAGGCTTTGGATTTGATTCTTTTTGGCGACGCTTATGCCGCCTTTAGCGGCGCCTCGCTCAGGAGTCTGCGTTTCCGCGTCATGCTGGGATGCGCCCTCATGACAGGTGCGGTCACCGCTTTCTGCGGCCCGCTGGGCTTTGTGGGGATAGCCGCGCCGCATATGGTCCGCCGCCTCACGGGGACATCGGCCCATAAGACCGTTATACCCGGGTCTCTGCTGGCCGGTGCCTGCCTGGCCCTCGCGGGAGACATTCTCTCCCACGTGGGGCACACGCCCCTGCCGGTTGGCAGCACGCTGGCCCTCATTGGCATTCCGCTCATTCTGGCCCTGCTTTGGAGAAACCGCCTATGATACTGGACATCAAACATTTGCGTCTTGCCTATGGCACGCACGTTCTGGCTCCGGATGTCACGTTCCATCTGGAAGGCGGCGAATGCGTTCTCCTCGCCGGCGCCAACGGTTGCGGAAAAAGTACCTTGCTACGCACCTTAGCCTGCGAAGGTATGTATGCCCAAACCCTTCGCTTCGCTTCGTCCCTCCCACCGGCTATGCCGGCGGGCCCCTCCCATTCATGTAGCCATGGGCGGCTACAGGTTTGGGCACACACACCTTCGCAGGCAAGGTGTATCTTAATTCCCACGGGCATTCCCAAGGTGAAGGGGTTTACGGTGGAGGAATTTGTACGGACGGGGTGCTTCCAGGAAAGTGACTGGGCGGGGAGGTTGTCGGGAGAGGCTGAACGACGGCTACAGGGAGCGCTGGACTTGCTGGGGCTGCGCGCGCAGGCCGGGCAGGATATTGCCACCCTCAGCGACGGCGAGTTCCAAAAGGCCTGCATCGCCGTGGGGCTCACCCGCCGGGCCGATGTCCTCCTGCTGGACGAGCCCACGGCCTTCCTTGACGTGGAGAACCGCGTGATGGTGCTGCGTACCCTCCGGAAAGTGGCGCAGGAGACCGGCATGGCCGTGCTCTTCTCCTCGCACGACCTCCACGACGCCCTGCAGGTGGTGCACCGCGTGCTCGCGTTCACCCCTGCCGGCACCTTCCTGGAATCGACACAAAAAAACCGCCCGGAAGTGCTTCGGGCGGCGTTTCCTGTATTAGATTCTTCGCTTCGCTCAGAATGACAGGGATGTCAGAATGACAGGAATGTCAGACCGACAGGGAGGCGATGTAGGCCTTCATGGCGGGAACTTTGCGAAGGGCGGCATGGAACAGCGCCACCTGGTTGCGCGTGCGCACCAGGTTGTGCTCCGGATACTTGATCTTGTAATACGTATCCCCGTTGATATAGTCCGCGAAGAAGCGAACCGCCTGCATATACGGGAACAGGCAGGCCGCATAGGGCAGATTCTCAATCTCCAGCGGGGTCAGGAATACCCTGGCGCTCTCCAGGTAGCCTTTGGTGAAAGCTTCAAAAATATCCATCTTGAAGTCCACCTTTTCCACGGCAGGGTCATCCTCTGCGACGGTATTGGCCGCCGTCCGGAGGAAATCCCCGAAGTCTGAGAACACAAAGGAAGGCATCAGGGTGTCCAGGTCAATCACGCAGAGGATATTCCCCTGGGCGTCGAACATCATGTTGTTCACCTTGGTGTCGCAGTGGCAGATGCGTTTGGGAAGCTTGCCCTCCCGGTACAGGCGTTCCGCCTTGCACATCTCTTCCTCGAAGGGAAGAAGGTCTGC
>CAMZCW010000218.1 GCA_947305045.1 uncultured Bacteroidales bacterium
TAAAGCAGCAGATTGGTGAAGAACACCCCCAGGATGCCAACGGGGGCCACGTAGCGGATAAGGAAGTAGAAAATCTTATAAGACACCCTGTTGCATTGGCCGCCGTTGGTGAGTTCGTCACGCACGGCCGGCTTGGTGAGTTTCCAGCCCACAAAGAGGGTGAACACCAGGCCGCCGATGGGCATCAGCCAATCCGAACACAGGTGGTCCAGGAAGTCGAAGAAGGTGTTCCCCAGAATCTTGACCTCACTCATCGGCCCGAAGGAAAGGCTGCACAGGATGCCCACCACCCAGGTGAACAGGGCCAGCAGGAGCGTTGCCGGAACGCGCTTGAAGCCCTTTTCCTCCGTTAGGAAGGCCACACCCACCTCCAGCATGGAGATGGCCGATGTAAGCGCCGCCGCCAGGATGGATACAAAGAAGACGATGGAGATGATGGAGCTCACAACCGGTGCCGAAACCGCCATTTTGTTAAAAATGAACGGCAGCGTTTCAAACACCAGTCCGGGGCCCGCTCCGGGCTCAATTCCCGCCGCAAACACCGCCGGAATCACGGCAAAGGCCGCCATGATGGCAAAAACCAAGTCGCTTGCAGCCGTTCCCAGACCGGAAGCTATGAGGTTCTCCTCCTTTTTCACGTAAGAAGAATAAGTGAGGATGGTACCAACGCCCAGCGAGAGGGAGAAGAAAGCCTGGCCCAGCGCGGCCGCAAAGGCATCGGCGTTGAGCTTGGTGAAATCCGGCTTCAGGAGGTAGGTCACGCCTTTCCCGGAGCCCGGCAGGGTGAGGGAATACACAATGAGCACCACGATGAGCACAAACAGCACCGGCATGGCAATGTTGGAGAATTTCTCAATCCCCTTTTTCACGCCGCCCAGCACAATCCCGGCCACCAGGGCAATGAACACCGTATGCGAAAGGATGGGTTGCCAGGTGGAGGAAATGAAACTGCCGAAAAAGCCGGAAACCGCCTCCGGCGAGGCCGATGTAAAATCGAAGGAAAGCGACTTGAAAAGGTACTGGACCGACCAGCCGCCCACCACGGAATAATAGCTAAGGATTAGTAGCGGGGACACGATGGTTAGGATGCCCGCCCAATGCCATTTGGTTCCCGGAGCCAGGTCCCGGAGGGCGCCATAGGCGTTGGAACGGCTCCGGCGGCCGATTACAGACTCGGCAAAGAAAATAGGGAGGGCCACAAGCAGGCTGGCTACAATATAAAGCAGGATGAACGCCGCACCGCCATACTCTCCCAGAATGTACGGAAAGCGCCAGATGTTTCCCAGGCCGATGGCGGAACCCGCCATGGCCATTATCACCGCCGCGCGGCTGCCGAAATTCTCCCGCTGTTTCATCATAACACAAGCGACACTATCATGGCACCAATACCCAGGGGCGCCACATACCTGATGAGGAAATAAACCACCGGGAACAGCTTCACATTGCCCTTCTTGGTGCCGTTGTTGGTGAGTTCATCGAAAAGGGCCTGGCGGGGAAGTACCCAGCCGGCAAGTACCACCACCAGCACGCCGCCGGCCACCAGCAGGACGTTGGAAGCAAAGGAATCGGCAAAGTCAAAGAGCTGGAGTCCAAACACGTGAACCTCCTTGAGCGGGCCGAAGGAAAGCGAAGCCAGCGTTCCAAAAGCGCCGCAGAGGAGGAAGAGCCACAGGCAGGCCTTCCGGCGGGAAATACCCTTGGTCTCCGTGAGATACGCAATTCCCACCTCTATGAGCGAAACGGACGAGGTAAGGGCCGCAAACAGGATGGTGAGGAAGAACAGGATGGCCGCCACGGAACTTAGCACCGGCATCTGCTGTCCCATCTGCGAGAAGATGAAAGGCAGCGTGTCGAAAATGAGCCCGGGGCCGCTTCCGGGAGCAATTCCCGCCGCAAACACCGCCGGCATAATGGCAAAGCCCGCCAGATAGGCAAAGAGCAGGTCGCAAACAGATGTACCCACGCCGGCAACCATCAGATTCTCCTCCTTGCTCACATAGGAAGAATAAGTGAGAATGATGCCCATTCCCAATGACAGTGAGTAGAAACTCTGCCCCAGCGCATCCAGGAAAGTATGTCCCGTAACTTTGGAAAAATCCGGCTTTACCAGATACTCAACGCCTTTGGAAGCGCCTGGTAATGAGAGGGAATACACCGTAATGAGCACAATGAGCAGGAACAGCACCGGAATGCAGATCTTGCTGAACTTTTCAATGCCCGCCTTTACGCCGAACGCCACGATGAATACCGTTACCAGCAGGAAGCCCAGGTGACAGGCCAGGGGCGCCCAGGTGCGGCCGATAAAGGCTTCAAAAGTGCCCGTAAGCTGCTCCGGGGGCGTATGGATAAAGTTGAGCCCGCAGGCCTGGAACAGATAGTCCAGCGACCAGCCGCCCACCACGGAATAGTAGGAGACAATCCACAGCGGGGTTATTACGGTGAGCAAGCCCAGCCATTTACCTGCCCGCCCGGGGATGAGGGAGGAAATGGCCATACGGCTGTTGGTGCCCGCGCGCCGCCCCAGCACCGATTCCGCCAGGAAAATGGGCAGGGAAAGGAGCAGGGTAAATACAATATAGATAAAAATGAACGCAGCTCCGCCGTTCTCTCCGGCCAGATAAGGGAAACGCCAGATGTTTCCCAGGCCGATGGCCGAGCCCGCCATTGCCATGATTACAGCCGCGCGGCTACCGAAGTTTTCTCTTGCTGTCATGTTAAGTCCGTTACTAAGGCAAAGATAAGGAATTCTTTAAAAAAATCATTACATTTGTCGTATGCAACAATACCTGGACCTGCTTAGACACATCCGCGCCAACGGCGTCATGAAAGAGGACCGCACCGGTACCGGCACCCAAAGCGTGTTCGGCTATCAGATGCGCTTCAACCTGGCCGACGGATTCCCGCTCCTCACCACCAAGAAGGTACACCTCAAATCCATCATCTATGAGCTTCTTTGGTTCCTGGCGGGAGATACCAACATCAAATATCTGCAAGAACACGGCGTCTCCATCTGGGACGAGTGGGCCGATGAAAACGGCAATCTGGGCCCTGTATACGGCTATCAGTGGCGTAATTGGCCCGCACCGGACGGACGGGTAATCGACCAGATTTCAATGGTCATCGACACCATTAAGCGTAATCCGGACTCCCGCAGGATGCTGGTTACGGCCTGGAATCCGGCCGATGTGGAAAAGATGGCCCTGCCGCCCTGCCACTGCCTGTTCCAGTTTTATGTGGCTGGTGGAAAACTCTCCTGCCAACTGTACCAGCGCAGCGCAGACGTGTTCCTGGGCGTGCCCTTTAACATTGCCTCCTATGCGCTCCTCACCCTTATGGTTGCCCAAGTTACCGGACTGAAACCCGGTGAATTTGTGCACACCACGGGAGATACGCATCTATACAAGAACCATTTCGAGCAGGTGGCCCTGCAGCTCTCCCGGGAACCACGCCCCCTGCCCGTAATGAAGCTGAACCCGGACGTCAAGTCCATCTTTGATTTCAAGTACGAAGATTTCACCCTGGAAGGCTATGACCCCTGGCCTGCCATCAAAGCACCCGTCGCCGTTTAAAATGGATAAGTGTCTAATAGTAGCCGTGGCCGACAACTGGGGCATCGGCGTAAAGAACGACCTCCCCTGGCACATTTCGGAGGATTTGCAGTATTTCAAGCGCACCACCCGCGGCTATCCCGTGATCATGGGTCGCACCACCTACTTCTCCCTGCCCCGGCATCCGCTTCCAGGGCGCAAGAACATCGTGCTGAACCTGGGCGGCGAAGACATCCCGGAAGCCACCTGCGTGTATTCCTTTGAAGAGGCCTTCAAGGAGGCCGAAGCCACCGGGGCGGAAAAATGCTTTGTGATGGGCGG
>CAMZCW010000219.1 GCA_947305045.1 uncultured Bacteroidales bacterium
ACCGCGTGTACTTTGCCGGCCTCACCAAGAAAGGCCTCAAGAAGAGCGACTGGCGTTACCTCACGGAAGGGGAAGTGAACATCCTTAAAATGGGAGCCTACGTATAGCCTATGGCACACAGAGCAGGTTTTGTCAATATCATCGGCAACCCCAACGTGGGGAAAAGCACCCTGATGAACGCCCTGGTGGGGGAAAAACTTTCCATTGTCACCGCCAAGGCGCAAACCACCCGTCACCGCATCATGGGCATTGTGAGCGGCGAAGACTACCAGATTGTGTATTCGGACACGCCCGGCATCCTTAAACCCAACTACCGCCTACAGCAAAGCATGTTAAACTTTGTGGACACGGCCATCGGGGACGCCGACATTATCCTGTACGTGACGGACGTGGTGGAGAAAGGGGACAAGAACGACGCCTATATTGAGAAACTGCGCAAAGTGGGCTGCCCGGTGGTGGTGGTCATCAACAAGATTGACATTTCCACCCAGGAAAAAGTGGTGGAACTCATGGGCTGGTGGAAGGAACAGCTCCCCCAAGCGGAGATTATCCCGGCATCGGCCCAGGAGAAATTCAATCTGGAAAGCATCCTGGAGGCGGTGAGCAGCCGCCTGCCGGAGGCCCCGGCCTGGTTTGACAAAGACCAGTTCACGGACAAGAACCTGCGCTTCTTTGCCTCCGAAATCCTGCGGGAGAAGATTTTCCTCAACTACAGCGAGGAAATCCCCTACTCCTGCCAGGTGGAGATTGAAGCTTTCCACGAGGGCGAAGACCGCTATGAGATTTCCGCCGTCATTTATGTGATGCGGGATTCCCAGAAAGGCATTCTCATCGGCAAGGGCGGGAAAATGCTCAAAAAAGTGGGCACGGAGGCCCGCCTGGAAATGGAAGACTTCTTCCAGAAGAAGGTTTTTTTGAGTACCTTTGTAAAAGTGGACCCGGACTGGCGCGAGAGCCGCAAGGAACTCCGCCGCTTCGGCTACGAGTTTTAATGGTCATTCTGAGCGAAGTCGAAGAATCTAAACCGTATAGTAGTTTTTTATGGCAGAAGATTGGGACGATATCAAACCCTCCCCGGAAGAGGAAGACGAGGAACTGGGAGAAGACGCCGCTGCGTCGGGCAAATTTGAGAAACTGCTGGGCAGTGATTCCAGCAAGTACAAACTGTCCGGCATGTTCAAGGAATGGTATCTGGACTATGCGTCTTACACCATCCTGGACCGCGCCGTGCCGCACATCGTTGACGGTTTCAAACCGGTTCAGCGCCGCGTGCTGCACACCATGGCCCAAATGGACGACGGCCGCTACACCAAGGTGGCCAACATCGTGGGCCAGGCCATGCAGTACCACCCGCACGGAGACGCCTCCATCCTGGGTGCCCTGGTCACGCTGGGCCAGAAAGGCCTCTTGATAGACTGTCAGGGGAACTGGGGTAACATCCTCACCGGAGACTCCAACGCCGCCCCGCGTTACATTGAGGCCCGTCTTTCCAAGTTTGCCAAGGAAGTGGTCTTTGACAAGAAAGTCACGCCTTGGATGACCTCCTATGACGGCCGCAACCAGGAACCCACGGAACTGCCCGTGCGTTTCCCGCTGCTGCTGGCCCAGGGCACGGAAGGCATCGCCGCCGGCCTCAGCTCCAAAATCCTGCCGCACAACTTCAACGAACTCATCGACGCCTCCATTGCCATCCTGAAGGGCAAGCCTTATGAGATTCTGCCGGACTTCCCTACCGGCGGCATCGCGGACTGCTCCAAATACAACCAGGGCAAGCGCGGAGGCATGGTGAAAGTGCGTGCCCGTATCAACAAGGTGGACAAAAGCACCATCACCATCACGGAAATTCCGTACGGCAAAACCTCGCACGCCATCATCGACAGCATCCTCAAGGCCAAGGACAAGAAGAAAATCAACATCAAGAAGATTGAAGACATGACCACCGACAAAGTGGAGATTGTAATTCATCTTCCTGCCGATGTCTCTCCGGACAAAACCATCGACGCCTTGTACGCCTTCACCGAGTGCGAAACCAAGATTGCACCCAACGCCTGCGTCATCCGGGACAACAAACCGGTGTTCCTCACCGTGAACGAAATCCTGGAGTACGACACCTATCACACGCGGGACATCCTCAAGGCCCAGCTGGAGTACAAGCTCGCAGAGCTGGAAGAGGACTGGCACTACACCTCCCTGGAGCGCATCTTCTTCGAGAACCGCATCTATAAGGTCCTGGAACAGAACCAGATGAGCTGGGAAGAGCAGCTGCAGGACATCCTGTCCCAGATGAAGAACTACGAGGACCTCCTCCACCGGGAAATTGTGATGGAAGACATCCTCAAGCTGGTGGAAAAACCGGTGCGCAAGATTTCCAAGTTCGACACCAAAGCCCTGGACGAGAAAATTTACGCCCTGGAGGACCAGATGAAGGAAGTGCGGGACCACCTGGAGCACCTGACGGAATTCACCATTGACTGGTTCAAGAGCCTGAAACAGAAATACGGCGCCCAGTGGCCGCGCCTGACGGAAATCTCCTCGCTGGAGACCATTACCGTTACCAAGGTAGTGTCCAACAATGCCAAACTGTACGCCAACCTGGAGGAAGGGTTCGTGGGCATCGGCCTGCGCCGGGACGAGGGCGAATATGTGTGCGACTGCTCAGACCTGAGCGAGATTATCGTCATTGCCAAAGACGGCAAATTCCGCGTTACCAAGGTGGCGGACAAAGCCTTTTTCTGGAAAGACCTGCTGTATGCCGGCGTGTTCAACCGCGGCGACGAGCGCACCATCTATAATGTCATCTACCGCGACGGAAAGGGACCGGCCCATTACGCCAAGCGATTCGCCATCACCTCCGTCACGCGCGACAAAGACTATGACATTACGCCCGGAGCCGATGGCACCCGCATCCTCTGGTTCACCGTGAACCACAACGGAGAGGCGGAAACCGTGCGCATCCAGTTCCGTCCCAAGAAGGGTCTCAAGAAAACCAGCATGGAGTGGGATTTCAGCTCCCTGGCCATCAAGGGGCGCGGTTCCCGGGGCAACCTGGTTACCAAAAACGCCATTGCCAAAATCCAGCTCAAGTCCAAGGGCATTACCACCCTGGAGGGCAAGGACATCTGGTGGGATCCGGATATCCAGCGCCTCAACGAGGAAGGCCGCGGCGAACTGCTGGGCAAGTTCTCCGGCGAGGACCGCGTGCTGGCCATCTTTGCCGACGGTTCCTACTACACCACCTCATATGACCTGGTGAACAAGTATCAGGGAGATGTAGTGCGCATAGAAAAATTCAACCCTGCCCGCATTTATTCCGTCCTGTACTGGGACAATGCGGCCAAAGCGTTCTATGTCAAGCGCTTTAGCTTTGTGGAGAGCAATAATACGCCTGTGCTCTTCATTGCAGAGAGCCGGGGTTCCCGTCTGGTGGATATTTCCTCGGACCTGCACCCGCAGATGGTCCTCACCTTTGGCGGCAAGTTCAAGCACCGGGAGGCAGAAACCGTTGATGTAGAGGAATTTATCGCCAAGAAAGGCCTCACGGCCAAGGGCAAGAAGTGCTCCAACATGGACCTCAAGACGGTAGAATTCGGGGAGCCGCTCCACAAGCCGGAAGATGACCTGGAACCGGAAGCCCCTGTGGTGGCGGAAGGCTTGGATGAAGAGCCCATCGACATGGATTTTCTGCCGGAAGACATCGCTGCAGAACCCATCGAGCAAACCGGCCAGGCAGCAGACCTCCTGAAGGATGCCCCGGCGGACCAAGGCGCCGTAGATTTTGACGACTGGGAGCCTACGCTGTTCTAAATGAGTTCGTCGCGCTCGCGGAT
>CAMZCW010000220.1 GCA_947305045.1 uncultured Bacteroidales bacterium
AGGGTAACTTCAACTTCGATGGTAGGATTTCCGCGGGAATCCAGGATTTCTCTACCGAAAACTTGTACGATTTGCATAGTTTTTATAGAATTAATGTAGTTGTTTGCGCTTTTAAACTTACAAATGTACTAAATATTCCCATTATTTACAATTTTTGTATCTTTGCAATCTATTCTTTCGAATCATGAAAAAACTTGCATACATAGCCCTGTCGGCGCTCCTGGCGGCCTGCTCGGCTGCAAATAAAGAAAATATCGATGCCATTTCCCAGGAGGTCGTTCTCCATGAAAACGTAGCCACCGTCCAGTTCGACCCTGAGCTCACCGCCCTGGTGGAAGAAGCCCTGGTGCAAGGAGAACTGGTTACCAAGTCCTCTCCGCTGGACGCCGTCCTGCAGGCCCTGGGCGTAGAAAGCCTGGAGCGTGTGTTCCCTTATGCCGGTGAGTTCGAGGAACGTACCCGCCGGGAAGGCCTGCATCGTTTCTACCATGTGACCTTCCGTGCCGATATCCCGGAAACCAAGGCCGCAGAAGGCCTGTCGACCGTTCCCGGCGTGCTGTATGCCCGTCCGGCGCATCCCATCTCCTTGCGCGGCACCTTCAACGATCCCTACTTCTCCAAGCAGTGGCATCTGGCCAATAGCTCCTATGGGGCCGATATCAACGTACAACCGGTGTGGGACAGCTACACCATAGGCCGCAATTCGGTGATTGTCTGCGTGGTGGATGAACCCGTGGACCCGAATCATGAGGACCTCAAAGCCAACCTCTGGAAGGATGCTGACGGCCACACCGGCTATAACTTTGCCCGGAGTAGCTATGACCTTTCCATCCGCCCGGAATATGGTGACGGGGATGTTGGACACGGAACCCATGTGGCCGGTATTATCGGTGCTGTAAATAACAATGGGAAAGGCATATGCAGTATTGCCGGCGGGGACTATGCCGCGGGAATTCCCGGTGTCCGGATTCAGTCTTGCGCCATCTACTCCGGCCAGAAACAGGCGAGTGACAAGCAAACGGCGGCCGCTATCAAATGGGGCGCGGACCATGGCGCCGTCATTAGCCAGAACAGCTGGGGATATGAGGCCGACGGCTTCCTGGACGACGAGCCGGACGGTAAGATATCTGCCCAGGAACTGGCCGAGTACAAGAAATACAGTATCAACAACTTGCCGGACGTCAAGGCGGCAATAGACTACTTCATCAAATATGCCGGCTGCGACAACGACGGCAACCAGCTGCCGGATTCCCCCATGAAAGGGGGCGTAGTCTTCTTTGCCAGCGGCAACGAGAATATCGACCATGACCTTGTGGGCACGTATGAGCCCATTGTGGCGGTGAGCGCCTACAACAGCACCCGCGTGAAAGCCTCTTACTCCAATTATGGCAGTTGGGTGGACGTTGCTGCGCCGGGTGGCGAGGGAACGAAGGAGACGAACAGCATCTGGAGCACGGTTCCCGTTGACCCTTCCATTTCCACAACGGGTTACGATGGCGTAGGATGGGCGGGTACCTCCATGGCCTGTCCGCATGCGAGCGGCGTGGCAGCCCTTATCGTCTCCTACTTTGGCGGCCCCGGATTTACGGCCGACCGCTGCAAGGAAATCCTTCTGGACGGGTTGGAGGACTTTGGGGGCAGCAGGCCTATCGGCAAAAAACTGGATGCCCTGGCGGCGTTTGAATATGGCATCCGGACAAGCGGCGGCGACGTGGAGCCCCAGCTCATTTTCTCGGAGACCGATGTTCAGGTGAAAGCCCACCAGACGCGCAGCTTGAGCGTACTGGCTACCGGCAATGCCACCATCCGCTGCACTTCTACCGGGTCCGATGCACTCAGTTTCAATGCAGCGAGCGGTGAAATTACCATTGTGGGCCGCGCGGCGCCGGCCGGAAGCTATGAGGCCGTCTTTGTGGCCACCAGCCTCACGGGCCTGGAGAGCACCCAAACGCTGTCCTATACCCTCCTTCCCAACCATGCGCCTACCGTGCTCAAATCGCCCGGAAACATTCACCACAAGTCCCTTACTGCGGCTACAACGCTGGTCCTGAGCGACTATTTCGAGGACAAGGATGGGGAGGAACTCACCTGCACCTTGACCATTGCCGATGAAAGCGTCGCGTACAGTTCTGCGAGCGGCGGAAAGGTAAACCTCTATTCCCGCTCGCTGGGCGTGACAGACGTCACCCTTACGGCTGCCGATGGCCTGGGTGAGAGCGCGACCATCCGTTTCAAGCTGGCCGTGACAGACCCCGCCCAGCCCATTCGGGCCAACACGAATGTGGTAACGTCGGAGATGCGCATCGAAATCAATGCCGCCACGCAGGCGCAAGTGGACGCGGCGGTGTACAACGCCAACGGGCAGTGCGTATTACGGCAAACCCGGCAAGGAGACGTGTTCAATCCCATTGAACTGGATTTGACAGTGCTTTCACCGGGTCGATATACGCTCAAGCTCAGTTATAACGGAAGCACCTACTCGCTGCCGTTCGTGAAAATCTAAAGCACATCCTGCTTCAGGTCTTCTACGTAACGGGCAATGCGATGCAGTTGCCCGGGGATGGGAATGCTCTGGGGGCAGCGGGGGAGGCAGTCGCCGCAGCTGATGCAGTGGTCTGCCTGCCGGACCGACGCCACGGCGCGGTCATAGCTCACCAGATAGGCTTTCTTGAGTTTGGCATAGTCTTTCTGCTGGCTGTTTTGCGCATACGTGCCCTCCGTAATGGCCTTGTTGTAGTGCTGGAACACGCCGGGAATGTCGATGCCCCAGGGACAGGGCATGCAGTACTTGCAGTCCGTGCAGTTCACCAGCGGGTACTCCATCATTTGGGTGGCCATCTGTTCCAGGAAGGAGAGCTCCTCTTCCGTGAGGGGCTTGAAGTGGCCGAAGGTCTTGATGTTGTCCACCAGCGGGTTCATGGAACGCATGCCGGAGAGCACGCACAACACGCGCGGATAGGTGGCGCAGAAGCGGAAGGCCCAGGAGGCGATGCTCTTTTCCGGCTCCCGCTGTTTCATTTGCCGGGCAATCCCTTCCGGTACATTGGCCAGCCGTCCGCCCAGCAGGGGCTCCATGATGACGATGGGGATGCCGCGCTTGTCCAGTTCTGCGTACAGGTAGTCTGCATTGACATTGCGCACGCCGTCCGCATGGGTCCAGTCCACGTAGTTCATCTCAATCTGGCAGAAGTCCCAGTGCATTTCCCCGGTGTCGTGCATGTCCATGAAGGCGTCGAACTCGTGCTTGGCACCATGGAAGGAGAAGCCCAGGTTGCGGATGCGCCCGGCGGCCTTTTCCTTGAGCAGGAAGTCGATCATGCCGTTCTCCACATAACGCTTGAGGTAGGCTTCTTTGCCGCCCCGGCCAATCGCGTGGAGCAGGTAATAGTCAAAGTAGTCCGTCTTGAGCTGCTTCATGGAGTCGTGATACATCTGGATGGAGGCCTTGGCGCTCCGGTCGCCAAAGTTGGACAGTTTGGTGGCGATGAAGTAGCTGCTGCGCGGATGCCGGCTCAGGGCCTCTCCGGCGGCCTTTTCGCTCAGGCCCTGCAGGTACGCGGGGGAGGTGTCAAAGTAATTGATACCATGCTCCAGCGCATAGTCCACCATTTCGTTTACGGCCTCTTGGTCGATGATGTCTTTCCCGTCGGCATCCTTTATCATGGGCCAGCGCATACAGCCAAAGCCCAGGGCGCTCACTTTGTCACCGTTCACCGGGTTTTCCCGCATGAGCATTTGCTCCGGGCCTTCTTCCGT
>CAMZCW010000221.1 GCA_947305045.1 uncultured Bacteroidales bacterium
CGCCGTTCGATCAGGCGAGGGTCAATACCATCCGCATCAAGTGCGTGGATCCCGATTCGGAAGAAGAGGAAGAGTGGGGTGTGAACGGTGACCCGGTCTTCGTCCGGTTCTCCGGCCTGGATGTGACCACCGGAAGCTACACGGGGACGCCCTTCACGATCGAGAGAGGACCGCAGGACTTTTACCTGCTCGATAGCGGCAATAACAGCGATCTCACGTTAATGGATGAGGACGTGGTTGAAAAGACCTTCTTTGTGCCGGTCCGTTTCGACAAGGACCTGGAAGCGGGTTATGAGCTGTGCTTCCAGTTTGGCGGCAACTATTACGACGATGAGGAGGAACGCCGGAATTCGGTCACCGTGTTCCCCGGCTGCGACATGCGGAAAACGATCACCAGTAAGCTTTCACTGGAAAACGGCAAAATTTACGGCTTCAAGGTAACCATATAGATTACTTGCCGATGCAGGAAATAGGGAAAGTCTATAACTTATTGTAAATAAATACTTTAACGTTTTGACCTTTTCACGTTTGTCCCCCTACTGTCCCCGAATTTTTTGAGGCCCCAGGCATTCTCAAGGCGATTTATGCCCCGGGGGACAAAATGTTAAAGGTGTGTCCCCGCATGGCAGCAGGGGCGCACCGGGTGTAGCTCACCTGTGTGTGCCATGCGGAATAGCCCACGCGACTCTGGACAGGGGTGACGCCGGCCGCGTTGTCGTCATTTGCCACCGAACAGGCCGTAAACAGGCTTGCGCTGTGCAAACGAGGGTGGCAGCGAGCACCAGTAGCAGGATCTTTTTCATAAATAACGTTCTGCGATTCCAACAAAAGTACTCATATTTTCCGGCATATTCAAGCTGGACACGCAGCGGCCCGAAAATATTTTCCCAGGAATTCCGTCGGTGTAATGCCGGTCTCCTTCTTGAAGAGGCGGGTGAAGTGGTGCGGGTACTCAAAACCCAGAAGGGCGGCGAACAAGGTGATCAGGAGCGTTACCTGCAATCCGTCCAGGATCATCCTGTAATGGTCTTCCACCATCAGATTGTCCCGGAAACTATTTGCTATGTCCATCGTGTAGGGGCTTTGTTAACCTTCCGCTAAAGGCGATGCAAATGTTGTTATAACAGCACTTTGATACGAAAACCCCTGGAAGTGGGTTCTTCCACGATTCCCTTTACTTTTGCCCTTATGCCGTCCAGTGCACTGCCGCCCGGAAGCGGGGACTCCGTAAGGCCCTCGGCCATGAAATCCAAGGCCGTAACCCCGGACAGTTCGGCATGGGTGAACCGCAGCGTGAGTGGCCTTAGGTCTTTGAGGTGCTCAAAGAGCATCTCCTTTACAATGTCATATGCAAGAGCGGATTTTTCCGGGAAATTGTACTTGAAGCAGAACCGGTTGATTCCAGTATGGATCTGAAGGAAATCAAAGGCATTGGAATCTATCTCATACACCAGTTTCTGGATGCGGTTCACGAAGGCTTTGGTGGCGCTGCGGGCAGGATGCTCGAAGATTTGCTCCGGCGTGCCGTCTTCATAGATGATGCCCTCGTTCATAAAGAAAATACGGGTGCTCACGTCCCGGGCAAAGCGCATTTCGTGGGTGACGATGAGCATGGTCATTCCCTCCTTCGCCAGCCGGCGTATGACACTGAGGACCTCTCCGACCATGGTGGGGTCAAGGGCCGATGTGGGTTCGTCAAAGAGGATGACTTCCGGGTGCATGGCAAGCGAGCGGGCAATGGCCACCCGCTGCTTCTGGCCGCCAGAAAGGGAGGAGGGGTACACGTCGGCCTTCTGGGCCATGCCCACTTTTCCCAGCAGCTCCAGTGCCTCTTCCTCTGCCTCCTTCCGGGATCGTTTCAGCAGCTCCATGGGCGCATAAATGACATTCTCCAGCACGGTCTTGTGCTCAAAGAGGTTGAAGCTCTGGAACACCATGCCCATCTTCATGCGGAGCTTGTCAAGCGGATACTGTCCTGCCGTGACATCCTTGCCGTCCACGATGATTTGGCCTGCGGTTGGAGGCTCCAGCATGTTGATGGCCCTCAGAAGGGTGCTTTTCCCAGTGCCGGAAGGGCCGATGATGCTAATGACCTCTCCCTTTTCAATGTCACAGTTTACGTCCTTGAGGGGGCTTATGGTGCCGCCGTCGGGATTGGTGAAAGTTTTGCTTAAATGTCTGATTGATATCATGTTACTTCTTTAAAAGGAGGAGGTTTAACAAAAGGCGAAGGAGCCAGGCCAGTACAAAGTAGGCAACGGTGACGATCAGCAGCGGGACAAAGGCGTCGAAGGTGCGGCTGCGGATAAGATCGCTGGCCCTGGTGAGGTCCATGATGGCGATGTATCCCACGATGGAGGTGCTCTTGAGGAGCGCCACGCATTCTCCCGTAAACAGCGGCAGGCCTTTTGTCAAGGCCTGGGGGAACACGATACCGGTGAAGGTCCTCAGCGGTGTAAAGCCCAGGCTCAGTCCGGCTTCCGTCTGACCTACCGGGACAGAGGAGATGGCACTGTCGAAGATACTGCCCGAAGACCAGGCAAAGCAAAGGGCAAAGGTGATAATGGCGACCAGCGAACCGCCCATCCCGGCATTGGCAAATACGACATAGAACATGATCAGGAGAAGAACCAGAGTGGGTATGCCCTGGATGAAGGCGCCATACAGGTTCGCCGCCTTGCTGACCCATCTGCGCCGGCTGCGGAGCATGGCGCAGACACCCATGCCCAGCAGGGTTCCCAGCAGGATGGAAAAGAGGGTGATCTTCAGGGTTTCCAGAAGGCCGTTCACGATGAGTTTCCAACGGCTCTCCGCGATGAGATTCATTCTGAGGCGCTCCAAAAGGCTTATGCCGGAAGACGCTTCGCTGTCAAGGACAAAATAACCGCCGCGGCATAAATAGTAAGGGATGGTGAAGTCTACGGATTTCTTCCGTTCCTCCGTAACATACAGGCAAGCGCTCACAACATCGCACTGACCGGTATTAAGGGCGATGATGCCGGAGCCCAGATCCATGAAAGACATCTGGAAGTTCCTTCCGCTCCAGATAGCGAAACGCTTGAGTAAATCGGCATCCATACCCATCCACTCTCCGCCCTCTCCAAGGAAGCAAACCGGCTCCATGTTTACACCCGTAATGCATCTCAGGGGCTCCTGGCGGGTGGTTTCTGCAGGGGAGGGCATAGGGGGAGCGGGTGTACCTTCGAGCCAGTGACTTATGACGGCTTCAAGCGAACCGTCGGCCATGGAGGCTTCAATGAAGCGGTTCATCTGGTCGAGCAGTTCCCGGTTGCCTTTCCGGACAGCAAAAGCGACGTCGAAACTGTCTTCTCCAAGAAAGGCCAATTTTATGCCAAGTCTCTCGCGGGCGCTTTTGGAAAAGGCCACCTCGTCCGTTACGTGGACATCGGCCAAGCCCTGTCGCACTGCCTGGATACCGTCGGCCTCTGAATTCACCCTGAAAAGGCTGATGTCTTCCCTTCCGGAGAATTTAGTGTCAAAATAATTGCCTGCCGATGTGCTTATGGTAAGGCCGGAGAGGTCTTCCTCCGATTTCAGTTCCACCGTCAAGGCCGCTTTTTGGGAGCAGGCGGCTGAACCTAAAACGATAGCGGCGCCGGCGAGCAGGTGCAGCAGGGTCGGTTTAAATTTGTACATGTCTAAGATAGTTCTGTGGTGCGTTAAAAGCCGCTGCCGCCATGCGTATTACGCGGCGGGATACTGACAAAGCGACAAGGTGGAAGAAACTTCATCC
>CAMZCW010000222.1 GCA_947305045.1 uncultured Bacteroidales bacterium
TACGGAAAAAGGGAGCGCCGAAGCGCTCCCTGAAGCCAGAAGGACGGAAGAAGACTACCCTATCGGGTACTGATCCTTATCGTAATCCCAGGCGTATCCCAAGCTCGCCTGAGGTACGAACGGACTTTCACGATCTTGCCCGATTGATTTCGCGTATGCGATTTCACCCGAACAAGGACGGGCACTCTGACTTCTGCTTGAAGTTGCATGCCGGCTTTAGATCTGCTGTTTCGTCTCATGTGAAAATACTAATACTTGTGAAACGCAATCTGGCGGCTTGAAGACTACATCCCCTCTGGCTCTCTTCCTCTTTCAAATAAGAAAAGGCATCTCGCTTGGGTTGAGATGCCTTTGAGGCGTATTAGTAATGTCATTTCACATGACGCAACAAAGTTACGAATTTAAATGATTCCCGCAAGAATAAACGGAGAAAAAGAAAAGAGAGCGCTGTAACTCCCTATCGGAGGCCGACAAAGATTTCAGCGGCAAAGATGTAGAGGACAGGTCTTTCAAGTCACTCGGTTATGAGACGCCTTTGGAATAATGTAAACAATTATTTATTATTATCTTTACAGTGTGTTGCAATTCAATTTAGAATTCACCCTGGCAATTACCAACAAGTATTGCGTACTGTAATGTCGAAAAGGTACACCACAGAAGAATTCGTTGCTAAGGCAATGGCGGTACATGGGAATAGATACGATTATTCTCGTGTGGCTTACGTGGATAGCATTACTCCTGTTAGTATCATTTGCCCCGAACACGGTGAGTTTAAACAGCGTCCAGCTATGCATTTGTCCGGGAGAGGTTGTCCTGGTTGTGGTAACGAGAAGGTCCGAAAAGCACTCTCCGATACGCGAGAATCATTTCTCAAAAAGGCTAGAAGTGTTCATGGAGAGAAATACAACTATTCATTTGTTGAGTATAGAGGAAGTGAAGTTCTCGTCCGGATTATCTGTCCTATTCATGGCGAATTCAGCCAGACTCCTCATATGCATATAAGTGGTAAGGGTTGCCCTGTCTGCGGGCGTTTAAAATCCGATGAGAATCGCAAGAAAGGACTCCAGTATTTTCTTGATCAAGCGCACGCCGTTCACGGGAACAAATATGATTATTCCAGGGTCGACTTGAAGACAAGAAGGGAGAAGGTTACCATTATATGCCCAATTCACGGAGAGTTCCAGCAGGAGCCTTACAACCATACCCTCCAACGGCAGGGGTGTCCTCAGTGCGCCCGCGAATCCAATGCCGTTAAGATAACCAAAGATACGGACTGGTTTCTTGAAAAGGCTCGGGCAATTCACGGCGATAGGTATGACTACTCTGAGACAGTCTATACGAAGGCAAAAGAGAAGTTGTGTGTCATTTGCCACGAGAAAGACGATGGCGGTTATGAGCATGGACGGTTCTGGCTCACACCGCACGCTCATCTGTCCCATTCCGGAGGATGTCCGAAATGTGGACATCCCAAACACACGATTGAGTGGTTCGTCAAGCAGGCGCGTGCCGTGCACGGAGATTTGTATGACTACTCGCAGGCCGAGTACGAGAATAACCACACTCCTTTGACCATAATTTGCCCGAACCACGGCCCATTTTCAATCTTTCCTTCATCTCATTTGAAGGGAGTCGGCTGTCCAAAATGTGCGGGGCGCAATCTTACCCAGGACGAGGCGTTAGAACAGTTTAGTCAAGTGCATGGTGACCGATACGATTACTCAAGAGTCAAGTATGTAAACAAAACAACTCTTGTTTGCATCGTCTGTAAAAAGCACGGCGAATTCTGGCAGACTCCAGCGGGTCACCTTCTCGGCCAAGGCTGTCCGACGTGCAACCAGAGCCATCTGGAGAACGATGTTGAATTGTTTCTGAAGCTTCACAAGATTCATCATCGGAAACAGAAGACCTTCCCTTGGCTGAAAGACAAAGGTCCGATGAAGCTAGACTTCTTCCTCCCAGATTATGGGGTAGCCGTTGAATGCCAAGGCGAACAGCATTTCATCGCATCTGATTTTATGGGTGGGGAGGAAAAACTTCTTGCGCTTCAGAGGCGAGATCGTCTCAAGGAAGAACTCTGTACCGCACATGGTATCAACGTCCTATATTATTCCAACTTGGGAATTGACTATCCGTACTACGTGATTGAAGACAAGGGCATTCTTCTAGAGGCAATCTACGCTAACGGTGATTTCAATCCTTCAGCGTTGGAAGATCCGGAACTACCTCTTCAGTATGATTGATAATTTGACATAGCTAGCTATTACAATGACCGTAAATGAAGAATACAGCAGAGAAGTTAGATGCATTTATAAAGACCGAGAATACCTGGTAAGGGATAACGGAGCCATTTTCCGTGTGCCTAAAGACCAAGGCTTTCGTTCAAAGTATGATGGAGTCTGGACTTTTGGCGAGAAAGACATGAACACTGGATATATGTTTCTTGCCAGTAGTATTCGAGTACATCAGGTTGTCTGTTCCGCTTTTCATGGGCCTGCTCCGATGCCCGAAATGGTCGTGGATCATATTGATACGAATCGGTGTAATAATCGCCCTGAGAATCTGCGTTGGCTGACAAGACTTGAGAATGCTTTGGCCAATGAGTACACTAGGAATAAGATTATCTTTTTATGTGGCAGTGTTGAGGCATTTCTTGATGACCCTTCAATCCTTCGTTCCAAAGCTTTGCCTCCGAACATCAGTTGGATGAGAACCGTAACAAAAGCCGAAGCAGCAATTTGTAAGAAGCATTTGGACGAATTGGTGAAGAGAAGACCCTCAGAAGAGTCATCCGGTGGAGGCTTAGGAGAGTATATTTTCCAATCGGAGAAGTCCTCAAGGACCATTACTTATTCTGACCTTATTAACAAATATCCTCGAGCCGAACTCGAAGCTTTTTGCCAAAAACAGTATTCGGAACCGATGTGGAAATGTCGGGTACTTAACCATACTGAGGAAAGCCTTTTCCCATGTTCGCCATCTATTTCCGTTGACGGGGAGAATGTCATCAAGGAGTATCAGCGTATGTTGCATCCGGGTGCTGATTTCTTGATCAGCCGCTATTATAAACTTGTCGTGGTTGCTGTTCTGGACTTTGATAAAGGAAATCAATTAAGGGTTTTGAGTGAAAAACCGAATGGTGAGAGGAATATTTGGTATATATTTGAGATATGGACCGACGGAAAGGTATTGTTTCACCAGAAAGTGGCAACATATAGTCTATCCAAGGAGGAAAAGGCTTATGACGCGTTCAACGATTTGTCAACAGCCGGGAATCATGCAAGCGGTCCTGGTAGGTCGTTCTATTGCGAGAGGGAAAAGGGGCGTGTTCGAATAAAGAGCGCCGATTTGCGTCATGAGTGGTAATTAGCCATCGTAAGGTTGATGTAATACTTATTAGTACTCTAGGGGATTCGGAGTTTTGTGGGGAAAGATTGCATTAATAGATAAGACTAAATGAGAATAGTGTATTGCTACGAAGTGTTCCTTCCGCGGCCCGAATGAATCCCCTGAATCCTCGGGAGCAAAACCGTGCTTCTGTGCACGAAAACGCGTCAGACCACTTTGCAAACAGGGGTCTGCCGCTTTTCAGTGCGTGAGAGGCGGTTTTTGCGCCCGGGGGCGCTCGGGGCGCTCGCCCGGGGGCTACCTGGAAAGAATAGGATCCCCGCAGTACTTCTTCCGCCCACAGTCTTTGCATTTGAAGCCGGCCCAGACAGCATCGAATTGGTTCATGGCGG
>CAMZCW010000223.1 GCA_947305045.1 uncultured Bacteroidales bacterium
CCGGCCTGCAGGGCCTTGCCGTCCTGCATGAGGGCCTCGATGGTCATGGTGTCCAGGGCGCCGGCAAAACGCTCTCCGGGGCTCTTGTGACCCACCACCACGGGAAGGGCCATTATTTCACGGGCGAACTTGGCGTATACGTCCACCATCTGCTGCTTGCGGGCCTCGGCCTCTTCGGCGGTGGCGTGGGCGGTATGGCCCTCCTGCCACAGGAATTCGGCCGTGCGAAGGAAGAGGCGGGTCCTCATCTCCCAACGCACCACGTTGCACCACTGGTTGCACAGCACGGGCAGGTCCCGCCAGCTGTGGATCCAGTTCTTATAGGTATCCCAGATAATGGTCTCCGAGGTGGGACGCACGATGAGCTCTTCTTCCAGCTTGGCTTCCGGGTCCACCACGATGCCGTTACCCTTGGGGTCGTTCATGAGGCGGTGATGGGTGACCACGGCGCACTCCTTGGCAAAGCCTGCCACGTGCTCCGCTTCCCGGCTGAAGAAGCTCTTGGGGATGAAGAGGGGGAAGTATGCATTCTTAACACCCGTTGCCTTGAACATATCGTCCAGGATGCGCTGCATCTTTTCCCAGATGGCGTATCCGTAGGGCTTGATAACCATGCATCCGCGCACGGCGGACTGCTCTGCCAGATCGGCCTTTACAACCAGGTCATTGTACCACTGGGAGTAGTTCTCTTCCCGTTTTGTTACCTCTTTTGCCATAGTTTTATTGCATTTTTTCTTTTTTGTGCTTAATATTGTCCCCGGAACACGGATAACGGGTACAGATTTTGATGTAGGTTCCGTGAGCCGGAGATTCCGGCGCAAAGATACTTATTTTTATTGGATAAAAGGAGGTACTGACGATGAAAAAGAGATTTATGGCATATGCGCTTGTTGCGTTTGCCACCCTGTCCTGCGCCACAGTAGGCGGGCTTCAGACCCAGTCCTACGACGATGGCATCTATGCCCGCCCCGTAGCGGAGCAGGTGCCGGCCGTTTCCCAAGATCAGCTGGACAATCTTCTTGCAGACAGCCGGTCGTCCGAAGCTTATATCCTGAGCGGAGGCGACACGCTGGTTGTCCCCGCAGGCAAGAGCATCCGCTTTAACAAGGAAAATACCATCATTACCGTGGAAGATACGCCAAGCTGGGCATGGAACTATTCCTTTGCATACAGCCCCTGGTATTTCCGGGACTATTATTACTATAGCCCCTGGTACTATGGATCCTGGCGTCATTACAGCCCCTGGCGTTACAGCGCCTGGGGGTACGATCCCTGGTATTATGACTCCTGGTATTACGACTGGTACGGCAATTACTGGTATGGGTATTACAGCCCCTGGTATTACGATTCCTGGTATTACAGGCCCTATGGCTATTATGGCTACTATTGGGATTACCCGTATTATTATGGTTACTATCCCGGCTATTACGGCTATTACAACAACTGGGGCGCCATCGGCCACCGTTGGGAGCCTTCCCGCGGTGCCCAGCTGGGTCACCGGGACGGTAACGTAGCGGTGCGTTCCGGATCTTCCGTTTCCCGCAATGCATCGGCCCGTTCCAGCGTTCTCACCCGTTCTTCTTCCTCTTCGGCGCGAAGCGGCGCATCCGTGCGATCCTCGTCCGTGAACCGCAGCAGCGCGTCCGGTACGCGGGCCACGTCCGCATCCAGGGCCACATCGGCCACCCGCGCTTCCAGCGTGAGCCGTTCCGGCGTTTCTTCCTCGTCCCGTTCCGGTGCCTCTTCGGCAACCCGCAGCACGGGCTCCGTGGGCAGTTCCCGTTCCGGCTCTTCCTCCGGTGCATACCGCAATTCCGGCTCTTCTTCCGGCACCTACCGCAGCTCTTCTTCCGGCAGTTCCACCCGTTCTTCCGGCAGCAGCTCGGCCCGCTCTTCCTCCAGCAGCAGCTCCACCCGTTCTTCCGGCGGCTACTCCGGTGGCAGCAGCACCCGCTCGTCCGGCGGTGGTGGCGGATATTCCGGCGGTGGCGGTGGCGGCGGTAGCCGTTCTTCCGGTGGCGGTTCCTCCGGTGGTGGCGGAGGCGGATCCTCCAGCCGTTCCGGCGGTAGAAGATAATTAATTGAACAGTAAGAAAATGAAAAGATTATATACCATCGTTTTGATGGTAGCGGTCGCAGTACCGGCCGCTGCCCAGAACTGGCAGGACGCCCTGCTGTTCTCGGAGAATGTGTATAGCGGCACGGCCCGTACCGTGGGTATGGGCAATGCCGTAACGGCCATCGGCGGAGACCCCGGAACCCTGGTTTTCAATCCCGCAGGGTCGGCCGTCGCCGCATATTCCCAGTTCTCCATTACGCCGGGATTCACGTTCTCATCGGCCTCCGCTACGGGAACCATCCTGGACGGGGATACCCAGCCCATCGGTTTTGGGGACCAGTACCGGACAGCCTTCATGCGGCTCAAGATGCCCAATCTGTCGTATATAGCTTCCATGGATACCGGCAGGCGCCGTGGGCTCAAGCGTTATTCCTTCGGTTTTGCCCTCAATTCCACCAATAATTTCACCTCCCGTTTCAATGCCGCGGGGGTGAATGTGGATAATTCCTTTGCCGCTTCGCTGGCTTCATCGGCCGACGGCTATTCCGAATATGCGTTGGGTACCCAGGACTGGTACGATTCCCCGGCCCTGTGGCGCGATATGGTGGGCTACCGCAGCGGAATGATCAGTGGCGTGGAGGGTATGGACGGCGCGTACATTGCCCTCACGGAAGTACGGGACGAAGCCGGGAATTTCCGCCTGGCAGCTCCGGTGTTCCAGAAATACGGACGCCAGACCAACGGTTATAAGAGCGATTTCCTCCTTAATTTCGCCCTCAACTTCTCGGATACCTTCTACCTGGGTGCCAACCTGGGCTTCACCAACCTTAATTACAATCAGGTGGAGTACTGGCAGGAGAGCCCGGCCAACGAGAACGAGTTCCCCACCATCGGCTATGCCGACGGCACCACGGCCCGTTTCACCTCCCTGCTCATGCAGTATAACTACAGGGCTTCCGGCACCGGACTGTATCTGAAGGCCGGATTCCTGTGGCGTCCTTTCCCTTCGCTGCGCCTGGCCGCGGCCGTGCAGACGCCCACCATGTTGCATATCACGGAGCGTTACGGCTACAAGGGGCAGGTGAGTCTGTCGGGTAAGGCCTATCCGTCGGCCTCCTCGCCGGAGGACCAGTGGAGCTATGTGCTGCGTGAACCCCTGCGGTTCAATGCGGGACTGGCTTTCTCCCTGGGCACCCTGGCTGTCCTGAGTGCAGACTATGAAATGGTAAACTACGGCGCCAACCGCTTCTCCATTGACACTTCGGAGGAAGTGGGTTTCGTGGAGTCCACATTCTATTCGCAGAACAAGGAAATAGAGCAGGTGCTGGGCATTTCCCACATGCTGCGGGCCGGTCTGGAAGTGAAGGTTCATCCCGCCGTCTCCCTTCGTGCGGGCTACAACCTCACCACTGGGGCGGAACGTGAGTTTGCATCCCTCCTGAAGCATGCCTTCTCCCTGGGTGCCGGCTATGCCTCCAACGGACCTTTCTATATGGATATGGCCGTCCGCCTCAGAACCGTTCCCAACGAGTACCTTATCCCGTATTATTACTATTACGCACCCAGCGTAGACAATTATCAGGACAAGTATATCTGGGAAAGCATCATCACTCCGGAAATAGAGGTCCGCTCCTTCCTGGTAGACGCCCTCTTAAC
>CAMZCW010000224.1 GCA_947305045.1 uncultured Bacteroidales bacterium
TCGCCCTCGTTGATATTGAAGCCGATGTTTTTGAACAGCACCTTGGGGCCGTAACTCTTGGAAATGTTCTCGATTTGCAGGTAACTTGCCATAGGAAGGCAAAGTTACTGATTTTTTGCGTAAATTTGCGGGACGAAATGGACAAGAGCAAAATAAAAGTATGCATCGGGCTTTCCGGCGGCGTGGATTCGTCGGTGGCGGCGTACCTTCTCAAGCAGGAAGGCTACGACGTCTTTGCCATGTTCATGCAAAACTGGCACGACGCCGACAGCACCCTCCACGGGGACTGCGAGTGGGAGGAGGACCGTTTTGTGGCGGAGATGGTAGCCCGGAAGATTGGCATCCCCTTCTATTTTGTGGACCTGTCCAAGCAGTACCGCCAGCGCGTGGTGGCCTACATGTTCGACGAATACGCCAAGGGCCGCACGCCCAATCCGGACGTGTTGTGCAACCGGGAAATCAAGTTTGACGCCTTCTGGGAAGTGGCCAGGAAATACGGGGCCGACTATGTGGCCACCGGGCATTATTGCCAGGTGGAGGAGATTCCCGGTCAAGCCGGGAATGACGGCGTCATGGCCGGATCCGAAGGCGTCATGGCCGGATCCGACCGGCCATCTCCGGTTTTCCGCATCCTGGAAGGCGCAGACCCCAACAAGGACCAGACCTACTTCCTGTGCCAGCTCACGCAGGAGCAGCTGAGCCGCACCCTCTTCCCTATCGGCCATCTTACAAAGCCGGAGGTGCGGCGCATCGCCAAGGAGGCGGAGCTGCCTTCCGCGGAGAAAAAAGACTCCCAGGGCATCTGCTTCGTGGGCAAGGTGGACCTCCCCACTTTCCTCAAGCAAAAACTGGCTTCCGTGGAGGGAGATGTGGTGGAGGTCTTCGATCCGTATTACGCCACGGACCCGCTATATGCGTGGCAGCAGGAGACGCTCACCGGACTCCTGAAACCCGGCGAAAGTCTGGAGCGCACCGTTCGCTACGCACCGGAAGAAAAGGTTTTAACCAGCGATGGTAAACCATTGGGAGTGAGCCCATTCCGCGAGGATGCCATTACAGCTTTATCGGACCAGGATTTGGCCCGCCTGGCCACTCCCCTGCACTATGACTTGCAGTTTGAAACGGAGACTTATCGGTCTGGAAAACACCATATCCGCAAAACGCGCTACAAGGAGAACCCTTGCGGCCGTATAGTGGGGCGGCACGAGGGCGCACAGTTCTATACTATCGGCCAGCGAAAGGGCCTGGGCATTGGCGGCCATACGGAGCCGGTGTTTGTGATTGCCACAGACACGGAAGCCAACCGCGTGTACGTGGGCGAAGGCCATCACCACAAAGGTCTGAGCCGATTCTGCCTCCGCGTAGCCCCGGAGGATATTCACTGGATTCGCCCGGACCTGGCTCTGCAACCCGGGGAGATGCGACGCCACCGCGTTCGCATCCGCTACCGCCAGCCACTGCAAAGCGCCACGCTCATCATGCGCGAGAGCGGCCTGTACATCCTCTTCGACGCCCCGCAGAGGGGTATCTCCCCCGGCCAGTTCGCCGTCTGGTACACCGCCACCGAAATGATCGGCAGCGGGGTCATCTGAATTCCGGTGCGGGGCGGTAGTGGCACCATTTGCCCCTGCGGGCCCCTTAGCTCCTCAGTGCGGGGCGGTAGTGGCACCATTTGCCCCGGCGTGGGTCCTTGCCCCCCGCTGCGGGGCAAAATCGGCTTATTTTGCACTTAAAGGGTACAGGGTGTTCACCACTGAAGGTTGCAAACCAAGGAGTCGGGCAATTTGCGCATTGGAAGCGTGATAACGATTATGCAAGGTGACCGCCAGCTCCTTTTTCTCCACATCCGTTAATTCCTTGGCCGAATGCTTACCATAGTTCTCCCTGCTTAACATACAGACCGTCAGGAATAGTTCATCGTCAGACATATTCGGCAGTTCCCCGCAGGATAGGGCCACTTCCACTTGCGCCTCCACATTTTTTAATACCCAGAATAAAAATTGACGGGCATCGCCAAACAGGTTTTCGACCAACTCATAGTTGACAAAACTTTGGGGTAAAATCATGCCATCCGCCACTGTTAACGAAGCGGGAATAATTCCATCGCTGGTATGCGTGATCTTTCTGCGCTCCCTATAACTTAACTTCGGCCCCGGTATCCCTTGTAAAACAGGAAACATCCGATTAAAATACAGATACCCGCTGCACCAGGGATAAGAAAACAAATTCACATCCGACACAACAACAAAAGGATTCCTGATTACATAGGCAATCTCGTTTCGGAACTGCTTGAGAGACTGTATCTGGGTTGTGCCACAACAGAATTTTGTAAGGAAACGGGCCTTCCCTTTTGCCCTCAGGAATCTGGCCAGGCGTTTCTTCAGGTTCTCAAAGAACGCTTGCCCCTGTATGGCATCGCCCTTGAGTATCAAATGAATATGGTTGTTCATGATGGCATAGGCCAGCACATCCAGGTTAAGTTCCCTTGAGACAAGTGCCAACATGTTCATCACTACTTTCCTGTCCTCGTCATTTTCCACTAGTACTCCATCTTCTATGGGAGAGGAATACAAGTGGACGAAGGGGGCTTCCCGAATAAAGAGCTGTTCCTGCTGCCGAAAGGTTGTATAGTCGCTTCGCATCGTTTTTGGGGACAAAACTACACATCGGCACAAATCCTGTCAAGTCTGCAATGTCTATTTGTGATGTTTCTTATGATTTTTTGCTGTTTCTACTGTTGTTTCACAAGAAAAAATAGGTTTCATTCATTTTTATTTTATTATTTTTGAGCCATGAAATACGTGGTGAATACCTGCACGGAGCCGCAGTGGAACATGGCGCACGATGAGTTTCTTCTGGAGGAGCTCACGGAGACGGTGTTTTGCCTGTGGCAGAACCGACCGTCCGTGATTGTTGGCCTGAACCAGAATCCGTACGCAGAAGTGGACATCAAGTATCTGGAAGCTAATCATATAACACTGGCCAGACGCGTTACGGGCGGTGGTGCCGTGTACCATGACCTGGGCAATCTGAACTATAGCATTGCAGGGTCCATTGCGCAGATGGAAGACAAGTTCTCCCTCATGGCCCGCACGCTGCAGCAACTGGGCGTTCCGGCAGAGCTTTCCGGCCGCAATGACATTCTGGTGGATGGCCGAAAATGCTCCGGCTACGCCAAGCGCCTGAGCAAAAACCGCATGATGATTCACGGCACGCTCATGTGGGACGTGGACCTGGAAACGCTCACCCGCGCCCTGGCCGTTCCAGGCAGCAAACTGGAGGCCAAAGGCATCGCTTCCGTCCGCAGCCGTGTCGCCAACTTAAAGGACTATCTTCCTCAATTTCAGTCGCTTGCGCAATTCAGGGCTGCATTGCATGAACTCATTGCCGATGGCAGCCCGGAGGTGCAGCTCACCCCGGAGCAACTGGCCGGGATAGACCAGGTAGCGGACCAAAAATTCCGTACCTGGGAGTGGAACTGGGGGCATTCGCCGGAGGCTAGTTTCCGGAGCAGTAAAAAGTTCCCTTGCGGCACGGTGCAGGTGGATTACGCGCTCAAGAACGGTGTGTTTGAGCACCTCATTTTCGGGGGCGATTTTCTGGGGAACAAAGCGGCGAAAGAACTGGCGGAAAAACTCATTGGGCAGCGCCCGGAAGCCGTTCTGGCCGTTCCCGCGGAGGACTATTTTGACGGCCT
>CAMZCW010000225.1 GCA_947305045.1 uncultured Bacteroidales bacterium
TTGTTCATGCCACAAAGATACGCAAAAATGCGTTATCTTCCGCGGCCGCCGGCTTGAACTTGTGCCCGGATGTGCGCATTGAGCGCATCGTTGGCGGTCAGGCTTTCCAGTGTGCAGTGCATGCGATAGCGCCAGTAGTAGCGCGGAATGGCCGGCACATTGATGCGTTCATCCACCGGATGGCCGTTATAGCGTACGTCGCCATCGGTGGCCAGCCAGTCCTGCAGGGGCAGGATGGCAAGCATGGCCGGGGAATGCATGTGCTGGGCTATAATGAGATCCGCCACCCAGGGCTCACAGAAGTACGGGGCGTCGCCTTCGCAGCCCAACACCTCATTGTAGTAGCGCTGGGTAAGGCCACGGTCCTCTTCCCACCAGGCGCGCAGCGGCGAAGTGTCGTGCGTACCGGTAGCGCATACACACCAGTAAGGATAGCGCTCCGGATGACCGAAGGCGTCCTTCGGGTCCTTGGGCATGCGCTGGATTTCCAGGGACAGGATGTTGAGATCGTCCATCACGGAAGCCACGCAATTGGGAATCATGCCCAGGTCTTCGCCGCAGGAAAGCATGCCGGTGGAACGGAGCAGGGCCGGGAGCTTCTGCATGGCGCTGTCGCGCCAGAAATCGTCGTGACGGTGCCAGAAAAACTCCTCCGAAAGCTTGTCGTAACGATATTTCAGCTCCGGGGAAAGCGTGGCATAATGGGCTGTCAGGTTGCCGGAAATGCGCGGATGCCACCAGCCGGGACGACGCGGATCCTCCACAAAGAGTACATCCGTGCCGATGCCCGTGTGCGGGTCAAAGCCCTGCCTGCGCAGTTCCTCTTCCGGATACGGCAAAGCGGGACTGAAGTGGCCCATGAGGCCGCTCTTGTACTGGGACGGGATTTCCCAGATGCGGAAGAAGCCCAGGATATGGTCTATACGGAAGGCGTCAAAATACTGGGCCATCTTGCCCATGCGGGCCTTCCACCAGGCATACCCGTCCTTGGCCATTTCTTCCCAGTTGTAGGTGGGGAAGCCCCAGTTCTGACCGTCCTCCGCAAAGGCATCCGGCGGAGCGCCGGCCTGGCTGTCCATATGGAACAGGTTCGGGAACTGCCAGGCGTCGGCACTGGAACGGCTTACGCCGATAGGGAGATCTCCCTTCAGGGCAACCCCGTGCAGATGGGCATACTCAACGGCCTCCCGGAGCTGGCCATCCAGCAGGAACTGGACATAGCAGTAGAAGCCCACCTCTTTCTCATGTTCCGCGGCAAAAGCCTGTACCTTTTTGGGCTGGTAGGTGCCCAACTGCTTCCACTCGGCAAAATTGGGCGTTCCATGCAAATCTCTGAGCACGCAGAAAACAGCATAGGGAACCAGCCAGGAATTGGCCTGGACAAAGTCATGGTACTCCTTGGACGCCAGGACAGCCTTGCCCTTAGCGCCCTCGTAAAGCTTATGGAGTATCTCCATTTTGGTACTGTTCACCGTTTCGTAATCTACGCTTGGAAGAGATTCCAATTGGGCCTTCATGGCCTTGTAGGCGGCATCCTGGCGTACGCCGGCAGCCGGCAGATGAATAAACTGCGGATGCAGGGCGAAGGAACTCACCGCATTGTACGGGTAGGAATCCTGCCAGCTGCGGGTCATGGTGGTGTCGTTGATGGGAAGCAGCTGGATCACGTTCTGCCCGGCCTTCACGGCCCAGTCCACCAGGTGTTTGATGTCGTTGAATTCACCCACGCCAAAGCTGTCCTCGCTGCGGAGGGAGAACACGGGAACGGCCACGCCGGCACCGCGCCAGGGCTCCGTGGGGAACTTGGGTTCCAGGTCTGCAATGATAATCTGGGTGCTCTTGGGCGGAACCTCCGCAAAGAAATGGTTGGGACCTTCTTCCCACAGACGGATGTCCTTGGTCTTGGTGTCCACAATCACAAACTTGTACTCCATGGGCTCGGTCACATCCAGGGTGATGAACCACCACGGGAAGGCGTCATCACTGAGGAGAATCACCTTATCCCAATTGCCCAGGACGGATCCCTTGCCCACAATGGCGAGGGACTCATGGCTGCGCACTTCCGGAGCCGGTACCCGGATGCATACGTTGCCCAGATCCGGGTTCAGGCTCTGCGGCTTACGGAACGACATGCCGGAAGGGCGGCGGAAGATAACGTCGCTGAAGGCCGATGCATAAAAGGCCGAATTGGACGGACGGGACATCCACCGGGAGCGCACCACAATGTTTTTCTGCGCCTGCGGGGCCTTGAAATGGTGGGTGCGCCACTCGCGCTTCACCACTTTTCCGTCACGGACCACCTCATAGGTGAATTCGTCGCCGTGATGGATGTCGCGGCCGGTGAGCATGATTTGCCACAGGCCGCCAAAGGAATATTCCATGGGAATGCGGCGCTTGCCAATGCGCAGCTGCACGCTTTCTCCCCAGTTGGTATGATACTGAAGCTGGACGTTGATGGTCATAGTTTCTCTCGTGTTCGTTAGCAGGGCAAATTTATAAAATTTGGGTCGAAATCCCTATAGGGCCCGCCCGCCTTTTCCTCCGAACAGCGGGATTATTGCGACGAATGAACACGCCCGCCCGCGCCAGGACATTGCCGCGTTGGCAGGCAAAGTGCCCTGTGGAGCCGATTTTTTGCAATCGCGGCAAATTTCGCTAAATTTGTGCGGTGAAAACAGGAGAAGCAACCGTCGTCAAGAATGCCGGCAGCCATTATTTGCTGTCGGAGTTGCCCGTGTGGGAGGTGTTCCCGGCCGTACTGCGGGGTAAAGTCCGTCTCAAGCAGAGCGTAGTCACCAATCCCATCGCCGTGGGAGACAGGGTTCGATATGAAATCGACCCCTCTCATTCCGGGCTTGACCCGGAATCTCCCGCCGTTATCACGGAGATTCTCCCCCGACGGAACTACGTCATCCGCCGTTCCACCAACCTGTCCCGGCAGGCGCACATCATTGCCGCCAATGTGGACCGGGCCTACCTGGTGGTGTCGCTCTACTTCCCGGAGGTAAAGCTGCCTTTCCTGGACCGCATCCTGGTTACCTGTGAGTTGTATGGCATTCCGGCTACCATCGTCCTGTCCAAAGTGGACATGTACCGGGAGCTGGATCCGGAAGGCTTGGCGCATTTCCGCGCCATCTATGAGGGTGCCGGGTATCCGGTCATCGAGACTTCCGTAGTAAGCGGAGAGGGGGTCGATGCCATCCGCGAGGCCTGCAAAGGAAAGGTGAACCTGTTTTCCGGGGAGTCCGGCGTAGGAAAAAGTTCCCTGATCAAGGCGCTGGACCCGTCGCTGGATCCCAAGATTGGAGCCATTTCCGCCGCACACCTGCAGGGGAAGCATACCACGTCCCTGTACGAGATGTATCCGCTGGATTCCGGGGGCTATGTCATTGATTCTCCAGGAATTAGAGGCTTTGGCCTGGTGGATGTGGAGAAGGAGGAGATTGCCCGCTACTTCCCGGAAATGCTGCGGGAAGGCGCCGGCTGCCGCTTCACGCCCTGCACCCATACCCATGAGCCCGGCTGTGCCGTCAAGGCGGCCGTAGATGCTGGCCTCATTTCCCCGGAGCGGTACAATTCCTATCTGGGCATGCTGGAAGAGGATAAGAAGTTCCGCTAACAGATCCTTCGTCGCCAGGTTCCTCAGGATGACAGACTTGTCATTCTGAACGAAGTGAAGAATCTTTCATGAAAC
>CAMZCW010000226.1 GCA_947305045.1 uncultured Bacteroidales bacterium
TCCGTCATCGAGGAAAAGAGCTCGCGCGTAGTGGAGGTGCTGGTGTCCAGCGTCAAGGCTACGGAGCTTATGTTCGGTAAAATCATCGGCGTAGCGCTGGTGGCCCTGACGCAGTTCCTGCTGTGGATCCTGCTCACGCTGCTGCTGCTGGCGGTGGCGGCTGGTTTTATCGGCAAGGACAAAATGCTGGGCATGCTGCAGGACGATCCTTCCACCGAGATGGTGGCCCAGATGGCCCCGGGCATGGACGGCACAACGCTGGATCTTTCCGCCCTTACCGACACTACGGCCGTTGCAGCTGCGGAACCTACGGGTATGCAGGCGATTACCAGCACTATCGGCAATCTGAACCTGGGACAGATTCTGCTCTCTTTCATCTTCTTCTTCATCTTTGGCTACCTGCTGTATGCGTCGCTGTTTGCGGCCATTGGCAGTTCCGTGGAGAACGAAGGGGATTCTACGCAACTGCAGTTGCCGGTTACGGTGCCGCTGATGCTGGGCTTTTTCATCGCCCTGTATGCCTTTAAGGCACCGGACAGCTCCTTGGTGTTCTGGGGTTCCATGATTCCGTTCACCTCGCCCATCGTCATGCTGGCGCGCATTCCTTTTGGCGTGCCGGGTTGGGAACTGGCCCTGTCGATGGTGCTGCTGGTGGCCACCTTCGCCGCCTGCGCATGGGCATCGGCCAAAATTTACAAGGTGGGTATCCTTATGTACGGCAAAAAATCTACGTTTAAAGACCTTTGGAAGTGGCTGAAGCAACGCTGATGCCCAGTAAACCTTCGAATCATGAACAACACAAAAATTTGGTACCTTGGTTGGGCGCTCATCATTGTGGGGGCCGTCTTCGCCGGGGCGCAGGCTCTGAAGGATGACGGCCTTCAGGTGGAGTGGCGCCGGGTGGCCATGGACGGGCATCGCACGGGCGCACAGCCGGTGACGGCCGACAACATTCCCCAGGCGCTGGGCACCTTCACGGAGGAGGGCTACATGTGCCCTTCCGGCGCATGCTTTATGGACGATTCTCCCGTGGCGCAGGAAGCTGCGGAGCTCATTGAAGTGCAGAAGCAACTGTCTCACCTTAAGAAGGTTATCGGCCATTCTGCCGGCGTGTACCTGAACCTTCGCAACCAGCCGGACCTGCCGCTGGGGAACCTGGTGGCGGATATTTTCCGGGCCTATGGTTCGCGCTATTTCAAGCTGCCGATGGATTTTGCCATTACCAACTACGGCGGCATCCGGACGCCCATGCCGGCCGGGGCTGTGACGCTGGAGGATATATCGTCCATGTTCCCGTTCAAAAACTACCTTTGCTATGTGCAGATGCGGGGTTCTTCCTTGACTGCGCTTTTGGAGCAACTCGCTGGTACAAAGGCGTTTCAGGCGGTTTCCGGCTGCCAGGTGCGCACCAAGGGAGGGAAGTTGGAGCAGGCTTTGATAGGCGGGAAACCTATCGACCCTTCGCGTCTGTATAACGTGACCACGATTGATTTTTTGCTGGACGGCGGCGATAAACTGAACATCGGTGCCCTGGCGGAAAAGGTGGAACTCACGCATGTCCTGCTCAAGGACGTGATGCTGGATTATGTGTATGCGACAGAGGCTGCCGGCAAAGAAATTGTGGCTGCGTCCGACGGGCGCGTAATCATGGAGGATTAGGCTATGAACAAGATTTACAAGTGGTTACTGATTGCTGCAGGCGTGCTGGCGCTGGGTTTTTGCATCTATGCTGGAACGGTGATGGGGAAGCGCTCAGTGCATAAACTTACCATTGTGCATGTGAACGATACCCATTCGCATTTTGAGCCGGAGCGCATGGGGGACTATGCCGGTTTGGGCGGAGCCTTGGAACGCGCGGCGTATGTGGATTCGGTACGCAAGGCCGATGGTGCTGCTAACGTGCTGCTGCTGCATGCCGGGGATTTCTGCCAGGGAACGTCCTATTTCTCAGAGTTGGGGGGCGTTGTAGAGGTGGCAGACCTGAATGCGATGGGCTATGACGTAGTGACCCTGGGAAACCATGAATTCGATAACGGGATTGAGGGTTTGGGGCGGCTGCTTTCCGGCCTGAACATGCCTGTGGTAGTGTGTAACTATGATTTTTCGCCGTTTGAGGCAGGGAAGTACATTCAGCCGTATGTGATTGTGGAGAAGGCCGGGCTCAAGATTGGTGTGGTGGGGGTGCTCTGCGGCCTCAAGGACATGGTGGCTGGGGACATTGCCAACCGCATTCCTGCGTTTGATACCGTGCCCACGGTGCAAAAGTATGTGGACTTGTTGCGGCCCCAGTGTGATGTAGTGATTGCCCTGACGCATATTGGCTATACGGAGCACAATCCCGGGGATCTCATTGATTCTCAACTGGCTGCGGCTACGCGCGGGATTGATCTGATTGTAGGTGGCCACTCCCATACCTTCATGGAAGAACCGGCTTACGCAGCTAACCTGGACGGGGAGCGTGTTCCCATCGTCCAGGCCGGCTGGATGGGCGTGTACATGGGCGAGTTCCATGTAACGCTGCGGAAGTAAACTTTTGCCGGGGAGGCTTTTCCCCTGCCGGTTTTTCCCCGCCCGGGGGTCTTTTCCAAGCCCCACCCCTGTCATTTCGAGCGAGCGCAGCGAGTCGAGAAATCTGCTCCTTGCGCCGCTGGCCAGCAATCCGCTGAATATCAATCATTTCCTAATAATCCTCGGCCCCGTCTGCGCCGAGGATTTTTCGTAATACCTTGACACTCAGTCACTTATTGTCCAGCCCTTGTGCGGCTGGTGCAGGTCAGTGAGGTAAACGGTGCAGGTCAGTGTCCCCAGCGGCGCAGGTCCGATTTTACCCTACTGACCTGCACCAGGAATCGCCATTCTGGACCTTTTAGTGGTGCAGGTCCCCACCATCAAATCGGACCTGCACCATTTACCTCACTGACCTGCTCCATCCACTCCACCCTCCTGCGCCATTCACCACATCCACCTGCACCATTTACCTCACTGACCTGCACCAGCTATCATACTCACCGCACCCACCTGCACCACCCACCGCACCCACCTGCGACACCCTCCGGTAGATGAGTCTCCTGCTGTGCATTCCCCCAGAGGCTGGGTACCCCAAACAAAGGCTTCTCGGGAGCGTCAGACAGGGCGCCATGAGACAAGAACGGCGGCGCAGATCGGGAGAAAATCGGCTCCAAAAAATCGGTAGAAAAATATTTTTTTCTGTATAATCGGTTGAATCTTCACAAAAAACATGTGAAACAGCATTTCTTTTCAACCGAATCTTGCTTTTCCCATGCGCAGTACTTAGGTTTGCAGCAGCGATCTGGCCCCTCCAGACCTGCTGCAAGCCCCTTTTCCGGGGTGCTCAACATTACATAACCTTAAAATTGTTTGCGTATGAACACCTTGTTGCAAATCACCATCGGCGACGATGGAAAAGCCCAGTTCTTCAGTGACTATGCCTCGCTCGAAGACGAATTGTCCGTTCAAATTTCTGTCAGGCAAAAGGCCGAACCTTACCACGGGCCGCATCCGGACGTGGCGGAAGATCTGGTCCTCTGGCGCAGAGCCAAGGCGCGCGAGATGAATGTGCCGCCCTATTTTATCCTGCACCAGAAAGTGCTGTACGCCATCGCGGACTTGAAGCCGTCGACCCAGGAAGAGCTGACGACGGTTCCGGGTT
>CAMZCW010000227.1 GCA_947305045.1 uncultured Bacteroidales bacterium
ATCAAAATCATCCTCTACTCAAAAAAATATGTGCACGAAAATTGACGAAGAACCTTTTTTGGCAGTAGGTGGTCAGAATTTTGCCACCCACTGGCAGGAAGTTATACGCCTTGTGGCGGAATCCGCCACAGCGTGCTGATTTACAAGGTTATTTCCGGAGGAAGTCTTATCTTTGTGAAGGAATGACATGCCTTGCCCTCATCGTATCTCTGCTGCTCGCCGCGCCGGACCGTCACGCCCAAAGTGATTGGGCGTCTCTGCGCTTTGTGAACTACAGCGCCGCAGACGGGCTGCCGTCCAATACGGTGTACGCGGTCACACAGGATGCAGAGGGCGCGCTGTGGATTGGCACCCGGAACGGGCTGGCCCGCTTTGACGGCGTGCGCTTCCAAAACTGGAAGGAGTACGGCCGGGTGAATGCCCTCACAGTGGACAAGGCGGGCAGGCTGTGGGTAGGGAGCATGCAGGGGCTCCGGGTAAGAGATTCTTCGACTCCGCTACGCTCCGCTCAGAATGACAGAAGAGGGTACGCTCAGAAGGACATTGCCGGCAACATCCGCGCTTTGCACACAGACGCGGAGGGCTACGTTTGGGCCACCGTGGACGATACGCTGCTGCTGAAGTTGTCCTACCAGGACGGCATCCGGGAGGAGGCCCGCTGCCCCTACCAGAAGCGGGACTCGGAGGGCGACTACCCCTACTACCAACTCTATGAGGCGCAGGACGGCAAGCTCTGGATAGCCGGCCGCCTGGTCTATAACCAGTTCGTGGAAGACCAACAGAACCCGCACATCACGCTCCCCTATTGGGAAGGCAGGTTCGGCTACGGAAGCTACGCGGAAACCGGCGGAAAACTTTACGCCTTCGAAGACCACACCTCCCTCCTCTTTACCATTGAGGACCTGCAGCCCCGTCCCATTGGCCGCCTTCCCATTGCCCACGCCAGGCTCCTCACGGACAGCAAAGGCCGTCTCTGGGCCGCCGGCTCCTACGGCTTGGGCATGGTGGACACCCTCCATCCGGAAAACACGCAGGTGTTCCGCCGCCAGACAGACGCCCCCGGCAGCCTGTCCTCCACAGAGCTCTACTGCCTTTTCGAGGACCGCCAGGGCAACCTCTGGGCGGGCGGCGACAACGGCCTTTCCGTCCTCTGCCCCGCCCTGCAGCAGGTGCGCACCCTCTCCGAGGACAATGTCACGGCCCTCCTGGAAGACCACAACGGAAAAATTTGGATCGGCCGGGCCGATGACCGCGTGTCCAGCCTCTACGAAGACCGCACCGGCACCGTGTACGTGGGCCTGTGGAACAACACCGGCTGGGAGGTCTGGAAGGACGGCCGCCAAGCATACAAAGACCGCCTCACCGGCCCGCTTCCCAAGGAGCAGGTAGAAGCCCGCTACTTGGACGGCGCTAACTGGATATCGGACTTTTTGGAAGACAGCCAGGGCCGATTCTGGATAGTTACCTGGGAAGGCGTGGGCCTCAACGAATGGGACCGGAAAGCGCGCCGCAGCCTGCCGCCCCACTGGCTCAGCCCCTTCCGCTATCCCTCCCCGCAAACCGACACCAACATTTACCTGAGCTCCCGACTGGGCAGTCGCCTCATCGAGGACACTCAAGGCAATCTGGTCTATGCCACCACGGAGGCCGGAATCAATGTCATCGACAAGGATACCGGACTGGTAACCAAATATTTCCGAGGGAATTCAAACATACCGGACGACTACGTCACAGACCTTTGCCTCTCCCCGGACGGCAGCGTCTGGGCCGCCACCCGCAGCGGTCTGTGGAGATGCCCGGTCGGAGCCGGGCATGACGGGGCGGCCGTTGGGGGTAACGCCCCCGTCATTGCCGGCCCCGACCGGCAATCTTTCCTCCCCGGCATGCTGGTACAATCGGTGGAGGCCGATGAGAAAGGCCGCCTTTGGGCGGGCACGGAGGACGGGCTGTATTTTATTGACACCGACGGAAGCACGGGCCGGGTGCCCCAAGCGCTGGGCTTCCCCTCGGACATCTACGGGGAGCATGTCTCCTGCCGTTTACGGGACGGTTCCCTGGCCTTTGGCGGTGCCGCCGGCGCTGTAGCCTTCCATCCGGACAGCCTGCTGGCCTTGTCGGCCCGGGGAAACCTGCCGCTGGAAAAAATGATCCGCCACCGCTACCGCCTGGGCGACGGCGAATGGACGGACGGGCGCTTTACGGGCCTGCCGGACAACCTCCGCCCCGGGCGCTATACCCTCCAGGAGCAAAGTGCCGACCTTTTTGGCCGATGGGAGCACGGCACCACCGCCGTCCGCACACTCCGCGTCCCGCCTCCGCTCTGGCTCCGCTGGCCCTTCCTGGTGCTGTACCTGGGCCTGCTGGTAGCCGCCGCGTGGATTGTCATCCGCCTGCGGGAGCGCCGCCTCCTGGAAAAGGAGCTGGACATGCGCAACCGCCTGTTCTCCATTATCTCCCATGACCTGAGAAACCCCGTTTCGGGGAACGCCCTGCTCAGCCGCCAGCTCCTGGAGCGCTTCCGGGACCTGAGCCCCGCGCAGCTTCAGGAGGGCCTGGAAGAGCTCGCGCAATCGGCCCAAAATACCTCCGCACTGCTGGAGAACCTGCTCCTGTGGTCGCTGAACCAAAAAGGCATGCTGGAACCGGTAATGCGGGAAGAAAATCTCCTGAGCCTGGCCAAGGAGGCCGTAGAAAGCGTTCAGGGACAGGCGGTTATCCGGATCGATATTCCCGAGGACCTGACGGTCCGCACCGACCGCAACATACTCCTCACCGTCCTTCGGAACCTCCTGGACAACGCCCTCAAGGCTTCGCCCACTTCTGTCATCCTGAGAAGCGGAGCGACGAAGGATCTCACCCGTACCATCACCATCCTGGACAACGGCCCCGGCCTCCGGGAAGGCGCCACCGCCTGGGGACATGGCCTGGGGCTGGTGATTACCCGCGAACTCGTGGACAAGCTGGGCGCCACCCTCCACCTGCAAAACCGCCCCTCCGGGGGCCTTGAAACAACCCTCGACCTATGATACACGTCCTTCTTATCGAAGATTCCGCCGTTTTTGTGATGGGGCTCAAGCTGGCGCTGGGCGCAGAAAAAGCCATCGGCCCCATTGCCTCCGTCTCCACCCCGGGCGCCGCCGTGGCGTACCTCAACGCCCATCCGGAGACCGCCCTTGCCGTGGTGGACATCACCCTGGAGGCAGAGACCGACGGCCTCACGCTGCTGGGCATCATCCGCGAGGCCTTCCCGTCCGTACGCACGCTGGTGCTGTCCCACTACAAGAACCCGGCATACATCCTGAGGGCCATTACCTCCGGTGCCAGCGCATACCTGGCCAAGGATTCAGCGCCGGAGTCCATCGTCCAGGCCATTACGGACGTTGCCCAGGGCCAATGCCTGTTCTTTGGAGAAACCATTGACGCCGACAAAATCACCCGCATCTTTGGCGGAAAGGAAAAACTGGAAGCGCGGAAGCCCCAGGGACTTACGCCCCGCGAACTGGAGGTCCTGCAGCTCACGACATCGGGTTACAGCAACGGCCAGATTGCCGCTGCCCTGGAAATCACCCTCAACACCGTAGACAGCTACAAGGAACGCATCAAGGGAAAATTCGGCCTGGACAGCATGGTGGAATGCGTGGCCCACGCCGTTGC
>CAMZCW010000228.1 GCA_947305045.1 uncultured Bacteroidales bacterium
TCACAAGTAAACAGCGCCATCCGGTGCTTATGGACATCGTTGATCATAATGTTTGGAGTATGGATCCTATATAGTTGAGAATTTCTTCCTTTCCTTGTCCTTTTACGGACGATGAGACAAAACAGGGCGGCAGTTCTTCCCAGTCTTCCAAGAGGCGGCCTTTGTTCTCATTGAGCTGCAGCTGGAGGGCCTCTGTTCCCATTTTATCGGCCTTGGTAAAGATGATGCCAAAGGGAATGCCCTTTTCTCCCAACTCGCTGATGAAGCGGAGGTCCACCTCCTGCATGGGGTGGCGGGAGTCGATGAGCACCATGAGCATCACCAGTTCCTCCGAGTGGTTGATGTAATCCCAGATAATGTGCCTGAGCTTGGCGCGCTCCTTGTCCGGCAGTTTGGCATAGCCATAACCGGGAAGGTCCACCAGATACCAGCTGTCGTTGATGAGGAAATGGTTCACCAGCTGGGTTTTTCCGGGCGTCTGGGAGGTTTTGGCCAGTTTGGAGTTGGCGGTGAGCATGTTGATAAGGGAACTTTTGCCCACGTTGGAGCGGCCGATAAAAGCGAATTCGGGCGCTTTGCGCGTCGGCTTCTGGGCAACCCGCGTGCTGCTTCCGGCAAATTCCGCCTTGGTAATTTTCATAACCTTCTCCTGTTTACTCCACAAAGATACAAATAAATTCCTATCTTTGCCACATGGAGCAAGACGAAAAATTCATGCGCGAGGCCCTTTTGGAAGCCCGGGCCGCCCTCGCGGAAGGTGAAATCCCCATTGGAGCCGTTGTGGTGTGGAAAGGACGGATTATCGGCCGGGGACACAACCAGACGGAGCGGCTGCACGACACCACCGCCCATGCGGAGATGATTGCCATTACCGCCGCCACGGAGGCCATGGGCGGCAAGTATCTGAGTGACTGTACCTTATATGTAACCGTGGAGCCCTGTCCCATGTGTGCCGGTGCCCTGGCGTGGGCCCAGATGGGCCGCATTGTGTACGGCGCCCCGGACCAGCGCCGCGGATATTCGCTATTCTCTCCTTCCCTGCTCCATCCCCGCACAGAAGCGGTGGGCGGCGTACTGCAGGAGACGTGCACCACCCTTATGCTGGATTTTTTTCGCGAAAAGCGGGGATAATCAGAGCATCAGGCCTGCCTTCACCTTTTCTGCGGCTTCGTCCCCCTTCAGGTAACGAAGAATGGCCAGGCCAAAGTTCACGGCGTGTCCGGCCCCGCGTCCGGTGATGAGGTTGCCGTCCGTGACGGTGCTTTCTTTCTTGTACACAGCACCTTTGCCGATGAGCGCTTCTTCAAAGCCATCGAAACAGGTGAATGCCTTCCCCTCCAGACCGGGGAGTTGGGAAACCACCAGTCCGGGGGCGGCGCAAATGGCGGCCACGGCGCCTCCACGGGCCCAGTGATCCTGCAGAATTTCCATCAGTTCCGTGTGCCCGGCCAGGTTCTTGCTGCCCGGCATCCCGCCCGGGAAAATCATGACGTCCTTGCTGTCCGTGCCGGGTTCCATCACTTCCAGATCGGCCCAGTTGGTATCTACCGAAACCTGCAAGCCGTGGGAACTTTCCACCATGTACTCTTCCGTGATGGAAACGGTCCTTACATCCACGCCCCCGCGCAGCAGCACGTCCCGCGTCCCCAGGGCTTCCATATCCTCGAAGCCATTGGCCAAAAAAATGTTGATGCCTTTCATGAAATGTCAATTTTTCCCAAAGATAACACTTTTTCCAAAGAATTGTTTTATCTTTGCAGTCCCGAATTGAACTGTGGTGTAATGGTAGCACTAGGGATTTTGGTTCCCTCAGTCAGCGTTCGAATCGCTGCAGTTCAACGGAAGCCCCGGGTCCTTGGTGGATCCGGGGCTTTTCCGTATATGTGGCAAGAATATTTTTTTATAGAATTATTGCTTTTTTGCCACTGTTTCCAGACTTGCCTCGGAAGATTCCAGCACCCTTACCTGTTTGCCGGACGAAATAATATTGTTCATACGGACCAGGGTAGAATCGTCCGGACGCAGGTTGCGGAAATTGGTATAACGGGCAGGAAAACCCTTAACCTTCACCGTGACAAAGACATCGCGACCGGAACTGTTGTCCGTTTCCACCGAAAAGCTGGGGGCGACAATGACATCGGCCGAGGACTTATCTGCGAACTGGAAAAGAGCCTGAGCCTTCAGTTCCTCAATGGAGGCGGTGACAGTGCGGCGAGCCTCTGCGGCATAACGCTCCAACACTTCAATATTCTTGGTATCCGGTGCTTCCGGCAGGGTTATTTTACCTTTGATACTGAAGGAGGTAGAGGCTGTCGGGATAATGGCCAGATCGGCCACGAGCGGAGTAACGAACAGTTTAGGCTGTGTGTCCACTGAAGTGGCTTCATACTTGGTCACAGTGGCGCCTGTTACAGTCGTTTGGGCGCGCAGGGATAATGCACATGCAAGGAGGCAGACTGCCAAAAGAAGAATCTTTTTCATGGTTCGTCATTATTTTGTATACCCGACGTATTAAAAATTATATCCTACACCCAGGTGCAGGCGGTATCCGTTGTTACGTTTCGCCGGCACAAAAGAGAAACCAGCCAGCAGGGTTACATGACCGATGTAGAAATGGCCGCCCAACTCTGCAGTGGGACAGATATAATCATCGCTCCACGCATCATCAAACCACTTTCCGTCCAAATAATTTTTAATCTCCGCCTTGTCATAAGAATATGTGAGCATCCGCTTTCCAACCGCAACTCCTGACCCCAAATAGATATCGGCATGTTTTCCAAGCCGCATAACAGCCCCCACAGAAAGCGTTGCCCGTGGATATTTACTCTTTACCTCACGGAGCCCCCCGTCATTACTCATCTGATTGTTATCATACACTACGGTTCCACTGACCGAGTAGTCTATTCCATCGAAATGAGGTTGATTCTTTGTATGGAGGGGCAGTCCCTGCACGCCCAATTCCACACCCGCATAAAAACCAAACCGTTGCACCCAGACAAATCGGGCGCCCAGTTCACCGGTAAAAGCATGATGGTAAGAATTGTATTCCCCGACTCCCGTCAGGAGCACGGACATGCGGGTTGGATAGGTCTTTTTAACACGTTCTGTGTTAATGGTAACCCCGGTATAATCTATGGTTTGGGCTACCGCCGCAACTGTGACAAGGGCCATTACGGCCGTCAGGATAATTTTTTTCATGGTTAATAGTTTTCGTTGTCGCAAATATAGTGTTTTTTCCTCAAAAACAACTGACTTACCGTACTTCGTGAAAATATATTATCCAGGACGGATTATCCACGTTAAAGCACCCTACTCCCTTCAGAAACACCTCCTGTGCTTTAACCATCCTCCCGGCACCCCATTAAAGCACACCTGCATCCATCTGGGCCCCATCTCGGCCACTATGCTGTGCTTTAATTCCCGGCTGGTCCCGCCGCTGCCACGGTTTGGGCCAATAATGCTCCGCTGGCGAACCTTTCGGCCCGCCAGCGCTACGCTCAGGCCCGTTTTCGTGCCCGTGGCGGTCCTCCTTGCTATCGAAGGTCCGGAGACTGGGTTCTTCGTCAATTTTCGTGCAAGAAATTAGGGTAACCAATTGATTTTCAA
>CAMZCW010000229.1 GCA_947305045.1 uncultured Bacteroidales bacterium
GGGGCCCGCAGGGCCCACTGCCCGCGTCAGCGGGCTCGAGTCTCGTTTTCCGCTCCAGCGTCAATCATTCCGGTTTTCAACGGGAAAGGCCATGACAAACCTGCATCCCCGGTGATAGTCGGGATCCAGCTCAAGGCTGCCGCCAAGCAGGATTACGTGACGTTTTGTCAGCGGAAGTCCTACACCCAGGCCTTCTGAAAGGCTGTCAGATTTGTAGAAGGGGGTGAAAAGATGTTTTTGATAGGCGGGGGAAATCCCGGGCCCGGTATCTTCAAAGATATACTGGACCGTGCCCCGGCCGGCCTTCACGCGAAGGAAGATGTTTTTGCCGTCAGAGTATTTGGCCGAATTATACAGGATCTCGCGGATGCTCCGCATGAGGTAAAGACGGTCGGTAACGATGGTGAAAGAATCGTCAAGGGAAGTTTCCAGTTTAACGGAAACGCCGGGGAAATAGCGTTTGGTGTACCCGACACATTCCCTGGCCACCTCGTTGCAGGAGACACTTTCATAGCTAAGGCTCACCATCTCGTCACGGTATCCACGGTCTGAGCTGTCATACAGCATAAGGGACATGCGGCACAGGATCATCGTGTGGTAGTCGATCACATGCAGGAGTGACTGCTTTTCTTCGGCGGACATGCTCTCGCCGATTTCCCGCAGAAGCTGGGAAAAGCCGATGATCAGATTCAGAGGAGTTCTGATCTGGTGAGTCATATTTGAGACGAACTCACCCTGGCGGCTAATTGCCTCCTCCAGGGCGGAATTGGCTTTCTGAAGCTCCTCGTTGCGCCTTGCCGACGAATCGATGGCGGAATTAAGCGTCCGGATGTGACTGTTGAGCGTCTCCTGCATGTGGGCAAAGCTGTTCTGCAGATTGCCCACGACGCTGTTTTCATTGCTACGCTCAATCACGGTAGAGTAGTCGCCCTCGGCAATGCGCTGTGTCTGTTCTTCCAGCAGTTTCACAGGGGCGAAGGCCCGGACCACGGTTCCCCGGCAAATGACAAAAATAACGAGCAGGCCCACCGCAATGACAATCAGGATGATTATACTAAGGCGCCGGTATCCGTGCAAGATGTCGCTTTCGGGGCTGATGAGCGCGGCGCTCCAGTTTGTCCCGGGAACAGGCCGGTAGCAAATCAGGCATTTAACGCCTCCTACATCGGCGTGCATCCTTCCGCGGTGTCCCGCAGTCATTTCGTATCCCAGGGCTAGTTTATCGGGGTAGTAGCGGCCGTTCGTGAGGTCGAAGATGGTATTTCTGACAATCTTCGAGGTGTCCCGGTGCGCATAGAAACGGCCGTCCTGTCCCAGTATTATGAGATACGAATTCGGATACGGTTTGATGGAAGAAACGGCCTTTGAAAAATCCATCAGGGACATGTCTGCGGAGATAACCCCGACAAGCCGCTCCTCCCGGTCATACAGCGGGCGGCAGTAGGAGGCGATCATGGAATCGGCAGAAAGCGAGCGCGCCTGGTCATCGGTAAAATGATCCACCCACACAGCGTGTCCCGAAGCGGAAGCCTTGTTGTACCGCTCACGGTTGAAGCATTCGTTTCCGTCTTCCAGGGTGGTTTTGACAACATCCCCCTTACGGACCGTCCTGGCGGAATAAAAGCGGCCCTGTTCCGGAAACAGGTCCGGCCGGGCAGAAATGGAGCATCCCGAGACAAAACTGCTCCTTTGGAGGACGCTCCTGGAGTACGCCGCCAGGGAGTCGGGACAGAAATCGTCTTCTATCATACAGGCGGTTACGTCGGTGACAGTTTCCACCGCATTCATATAGCGCTCGGCCCGGGCGACGGCCGTGCTCAGGGCCTCCGAAGCGTTGTCCATGGCCGTGTTGTGGAAATGAGTCCGGGACAATACCATGAAAACACCATTAACCAGCACAAAAACGACGACAGCGACCAAGAACATATTGAGGCTGATCTTCGTCGGGAGCGAGCGTTGGATATATTTTGTCAGTTTACCCATGGCCGTCCCAACTTTTCAGGTTCAACAAGTCGTTCAGGATTTCCGTCACCCGGCGGCCGTTCCTTTCAATCTTGTCAAGCGCCTTCCCGGACCGCTCATCGCTCATGTCTGCACCGAGTTCACAGAGGCTATCCACGCTGTCTTGGATTTCCGCCGTCACATCCACCATCTGATGGGTCATTTTGCTGAAAAAATCGGCCTTGTGCTTCTTGATTTCCTTCGTTTTCGCGTATGTCTGGACCAGTGCATCCTGGTACGCGATTTCTTTCTCCGAGAGATTCTGCAGCTGCTCCATATCGTCTGCAACGGCTTGCAGCATTTTGTTATACAGGGTTTGAAGCCGCCCAACTTCGTCTGTGCGTGATGTCTCAAACCCCGGCAGCCTGTAATTGCCCTTTGAGATGATTTGCGTCACGCGCATCAGTCTCCTAAGCGGACGCAGGCTCATATGTGCGATTATGGCGGCTCCCACAACAAGAAGCAGCAGGCTGACAACAATCATGAGGATAGACAGACGATATCCCGGATCAAATTCGGTATATAATTCCTTCTCCGGATAAAAAACGGCGATGCTCCACCCGAGGTTTCCCACCTGCCGACCGGGATAGGCCGACTGTTGGAAAGGCTTATAAGCCATGAGGTAACGTGTGGAATCCAGCGTAAATGCCCATCTCCCGGATTTTCCCTCGATCATTTTCTGAAGCGCCTCCATGACAGAAGGATTCTCGGCATCCCGCAGTTGGGCCAGGCTGCTGATGTGCAGGAGCCGCGTGCTGTCGGGATGGACGATGTAAGAGCCTTCCCTATCCAGGAGGGTAATGTAAGAATGTGTGGATGTCTTGTAATTCTGGGCAATCTGTGTGAGGACACTCAAAGACATGTCAACACCCATAACGCCGACAGACACCCCATCCTTGACAATGGGAATGTCATAAGAAAGGAGAGGTTCTTCTTCCGTTTCCTCATTTCTGAGCGGACCCACCCATGAGGGAACCCCCTCCCGAACGGGTTTCGTGTACCATGCCTGCTCCGTGAACGGCAGGGCGGTGAAGGTCTCGGATGAAAGCAGTGGCCGGGAGCGGCTATTGGCAGAGGAGATGTCTCCACCGGCCCTGTGGATATAGGCCATGAAAGGCTTGCCATACAATGTGTAATGCTCAGGATTCAAGGCGATGGCGCAACCGCTGATGGACGGGTTCACCTCCAGCGCTTTCAGACACAGCTTGTTCAGCTCCTGCGGATGGTCCAGATAGTTCGGAATATCCTTCTGGAGTATTGCAGCGGTCTGTTCCACACCCAGGAACGTGTTGTCTATCCTGTAAGCGATGCCGTCAAGGGCCTGGTCTACCTGCCGTCCCACTTCCTCCCTCATAATCAGCCGCGTCCCAATAACCATTGCAAGGACTGTAGGTATCAGGAGCAGGGATATCGCAAAGACTGTCTGCAGGATTATTCTGGCAGATAAAGTCCTGGGTATGAAGTCGCGCGGTTTGGGCATTGAAGTCCAAAGAGGTGGTTATGCGTCAAAGATACGAAAAAAAGGAGATTCCCAAAAAAACTTTTTCCTATAACTGCTT
>CAMZCW010000230.1 GCA_947305045.1 uncultured Bacteroidales bacterium
ATCGGCGTGGGCGACATGGCGGACTACCTCCGGGAGACCGGCCGCGGCCACGACATCACCTACGACGAAGCCATGGCCATCCTCAAGAAGGCGGAAGACCACGGCTTTGTGCACCAGGTAACCAACATTGACGGCGAAGGGAAAATCTTTGCCATCTGCAACTGTAACGTCAAGATTTGCAACGCCCTGCGCACCTCGCAGCTGTTCAACACGCCCAACATGAGCCGCAGCGCCTATGTGGCGGAGGTCCAGACAGAAAACTGCGTGGCTTGCGGCCGCTGTGTGGAATACTGCCCCGCCGGTGCCGTCAAGCTGGGCCAGAAGCTCTGCACCCATAGCGGCCCCATCCAGTATCCCAAGCACGAACTTCCGGATGCCAAGGCCTGGGGCGAGCACAAGTGGACAGAGGATTACCGGGACAAGAACCGCATCAACTGCTATGAGACGGGCACATCGCCCTGTAAAACCGCCTGCCCCGCCCACATTGCCGTCCAGGGCTATCTGAAGAAGGCCGCGGAGGGAAAATACACGGAAGCGCTGGAGCTCATCAAGCGCGAAAATCCGTTCCCGGCGGTGTGCGGGCGCATCTGCAACCGGCGCTGCGAGGATGCCTGTACGCGCGGCACCATCGATCGGGCTGTTGCCATTGACGCCGTCAAGAAATTTATTGCCGAACAAGACCTGCACGCAGAAACCCGCTTTGTGCCGGAGGTCAACATCTGCTCCAACGTGGAGGAACGCTGGCCTCAGAAGATTGCCATCATCGGCGGCGGACCTGCCGGCCTTTCCTGTGCCTATTATCTGGCCACCATGGGCTACAAGCCTACGGTCTTCGAGAAGAACGAAGAACCCGGCGGCATGCTCCGCTACGGCATTCCTTCCTATAAACTGGAGAAGGACGTCATCAAGGCGGAGATTGACATCATGCGCGAAATTGGCGTAGAGATTCGCACCGGCGTGGAGGTGGGCAAGGACATCACCATCGCCCAGCTGCGCGAGCAAGGGTACAAGGGCTTTTACGTGGCCATCGGCTGCCAAGGAGGGCGCCTGCCCGGCATCCCCGGGGAAACGCTGTCCGGCACCACCACCGCAATCGACTTTTTGCACAAGGCCAACTGCGGAAATGTCTCCGTTTCCGGCAAGGTCGTAGTGGTCGGCGGCGGCAACGTGGCTATTGACGCAGCCCGCGTTGCCATGCGAAGCGGTGCTTCGCAAGTGACCATGTTATCACTTGAGACAGAGGATATTATGCCCGCCTCGCTGGAGGAGCGCACAGAGGCCCGCGAAGACGGCGTGGTGCTCAATCCCGGCTGGGGTCCCAAGGAAGTGCTGGGCACGGACAAGGTGAGCGGCATCGTCTTCAAAAAATGCACATCCGTGTTCAATGCAGAGCACAAGTTTGCCCCGGAGTACGACGAGTCCCAGACCCTTTCCCTGGAAGCAGACCTGGTGATTTTTGCTATCGGCCAAACCGTCATCCTGAAAGACCTTCTCAAGGACACCAAGGTGGAATTTTTCCGTGGTGTGTATCCCATTGCCGACAAACTCACCTACCAGACGGCGGAACCGGACATCTTTGTGGGCGGCGACGTCTTCACCGGTCCCAAGTTTGCGATTGACGCCATTGCCGCCGGCAAGGAGGCTGCGGAGTCCCTGCACCGCTTCGTGCAGGGCGGTCACATGACCATCGGCCGCAACCGGCGGGACTTCATAGAGCTCAACAAACAGGATATCGTGGTGGAAAGCTACGACAACGGCTCCCGCCAGGATCCGGGCGTGGTGCCCGTCAAGAGCAAGTTCGCGGAGTACCATGGCACCCTCACGGAGGAGCAGGTCCGTCGGGAAACGGCCCGCTGCCTCAAGTGCGGCGCCTCGGTGGTGGACGAGAACAAGTGCATTGGCTGCGGCATCTGCACCACCAAGTGCGGCTTCGATGCCATCCACCTGCACCGGGTCCACCCGGAAGCCAGCGTCATGCGCACCTCGGAGGACAAATTCTCCGGCATCCTGCCCTACATGATCAAACGCACCGGCAAAATCCTGTTCAGTAAACAGAAATAGTCGCGGATCAAAACTTTTTTACTAAGTTTTTTTGAAAAGGTCGCGGATGAAAACTTTTTCTACCCATAAAGGGAGCGAAAAAGTTTTATCCGCTCCAAAATGAATGATTATGAGATATTTATGAAGAAGAGGGAAAGGCCCCCAAAACCGTAGCCGCCCATGACTTCGTGAATGGGAGGGGCCCGCGGCCGCAGGCCGTGGGAGGGATAGGACCGAAGGGACGTAGTTTTGGGGGCCTTTGCCCTCTTCTTCCAACAAGATAGATGATACCGGAACAGACAAACTATTTTCGCTCCCCCTCTTTTGGGGGTAGAAAATATTTTAGTCTGTAGAGGTAAAAGGTATGCACGAATTAGGAATTGTGTTTTATATAATTAGGGACGTGAAGCAGGCGGCCCTGGAGCATGCTGTGAGCAAGATTTCAGGGGTGGTGATGAACATTGGCGAGGTGTCCACTATAGTGCCGGAATACCTGCAGGACTGCTGGCGCTGGGCTGCCGACAAGGAGGAATTGCTCAAGGGGGCCGAGTTAAAAATCAATACCATTCCGGCCGTGACATACTGTGAGGACTGCCATGCGGAATTCGGCACGGTGGCGCACGGAAAAATATGCCCGCAGTGCGGCAGTGAGCACACGTACCTGCTACGCGGCAACGAAGTAGAAATCAAAGAAATAGAAGTACCTAACAATTAGAATCATGGCTTGTTTTATTGCTCCCCTGGTGGAAGCCATCGCGGTAACCGCCATCCGCAAAAGCGGACTCAAAGGAAACTCTCCTTACCTGCAGCATCTGCCGGACCTGGAGAAAATGCTCTGGGGCGGCACGCTCATGCTCATCGTCGACCATATTATTAACGGTGAACTCACTTGGGCCTTCCCCTTCTTTACGTCTCTCGGCCAGACGGGCGGCGCGGCCATCCTCTGGCGCGAAGTCCTCACCGTGGGCGTTCCCATGGCCCTGGCCCTCACCGCCGCCTGGGGCATCTGGGTGACACTGAAATCACATTCTAAATCTTATATCTAAAACCTTAAATTATGTTTTTCCAAGTGTATGGGGCTAACGCCCTTTCTCAATGGGGAATGCTGCTCGTGGTCCTCGTGGGCCTCATCCTCCTCAACGAATTCGCCCGTCGCACCAAGCTGGGCGGTATCATCACCTTCCTGGTAGTGCCCCTGGCACTCACGGCCTACTTCCTGGCCATCTGGTGGGGTGTCCGCAGCGGTGCCCAATGGGCCCTGGAAAACCAGACCCACATTTACATGCAGGGCTGGTTCCACTATGCCAAGCTATATGCCGCCACCGCCGGCTGTATCGGCTTTATGATGATCAAATACAAATGGGGCGTGGGTGCCAAGCACTGGTTCAAACCCTTCCCGTTTGTGATTGTAGGCATCAACATCCTCATTGCCTGCGTCTCGGACTTCGAGAGCGCCGTGATGGGCTGGAACAAGTGGTGGCTCACCTCCGAAGGCGTCTGGCAGTA
>CAMZCW010000231.1 GCA_947305045.1 uncultured Bacteroidales bacterium
TGGAACCCGAAAAGGTCCATCGCCAGATCGAGGTCCAGTAAACCTCTTTCCGAGGGTTCGGTGCCCCTCCCCGCGAGGTCCGGCAAATCTCCCTTTCGAGGTGCGGCAACCCTCCCTTTCGAGGCTCCGGCCTCTCCCGCATACCCGTTGAAAATGTCCGACCCGCCGCGGCCGGACATTTTTTTCGTTAAATTCTTTCAAAATATTTGCAGAATCAAATTTTAGTTGTACCTTTGCAATCCCGAAAGGGAAGTTCACTGACAATTGGTGCGGTAGTTCAGTCGGTTTAGAATACCGGCCTGTCACGCCGGGGGTCGCGAGTTCGAGCCTCGTCCGCACCGCTTAAAACGCCTTTGCAGATATCTGCGAGGCGTTTTTTGTTTCTAGTGCCCCAAATAATGCCCCAGTTTTACCCTTATTATTCTAGAAAAAAGTCACATAACGGGTAAGCGCAGATATGCATAGTTATTTTGAGTCTCGTATGCTCTTTTAAAACGTAAAGTGTAAAGCAAGTGTAAAGAGGGTGTAAAGTGACTGTAAAGTCCTTTACAGTTTTTACAAGCCTCCTTAATTTGCAAATAACTCTATTTCAATATATTAGATAAAACGGCATATTGTTTGCGAAGGATAACGCTATTAAATAGCGTTACTACGATGATCAAAGTCACCACCCTTTCAAAGATCTTCCGGACGGAAGAAATCGAGACCACGGCTCTCAATGGCGTTTCCTTCGAAATCAAGGACGGCGAGTTCATCGCCATTATGGGCCCTTCGGGCTGCGGCAAGTCCACGCTGCTGAACATCCTCGGCCTGCTGGACAATCCGACCGGCGGCTCCTACGAACTCCTCGGCACCGAGGTGGCGAACCTCAAGGAGAAGGAGCGCACCAAGTTCCGCAAGGGCAACATCGGCTTCGTATTCCAGAGCTTCAACCTCATCGATGAGCTGAACGTCTATGAGAACATCGAGCTGCCGCTCCGCTACCTGAACATCTCCGCGTCCGAGCGCAAGCAGAAGGTCACGGACATCATGAAGCGGATGAACATCAGCCACCGCGCCAGTCACTTCCCGCAGCAGCTTTCCGGCGGCCAGCAGCAGCGCGTGGCCATCGCCCGTGCCGTCGTGGCCGGCCCGAAGCTGATCCTCGCGGACGAGCCCACCGGTAACCTCGACTCCAAGAACGGCAAGGAGGTGATGGACCTCCTGAAGGAGCTGAACGCCGAAGGGACCACCATTGTGATGGTGACCCACTCCCAGAAAGATGCCGCCAGCGCCCAGCGGACGATCGACCTGTTCGATGGTCAGATTGTAAGTGATGTCAAGAACGAACTGTAATCGGCCCTTATGAATCTCTTGAGAATCAAGACCCGGTGGGTGCCGATGCTGCTGAACATCATCGGACTCGGGATCGCCTTCTCCGTTTTCCTGATTCTGATGAGTCAGGTCTGGTTTGACTATCGCTACGACCGCTTTGAAGACGGGAAGGATGTTTACGCCGTAGAAATCCCTTCGTTCCAGGAAGGTTTATATAGCCCGCAGATACTCCGGCCCCTGATTCAGATGGTGGCCGACAGTTCACCGGACATTGCAGAGACCTGCGACTACTGTATCATGACGAGAAATGACCAGGTAGGCTTCGTGCAGATGAAGGATGGGAACGGGGAAGATGTCACCGCCTATGGCATCAGTTACGCGTGGACGGAGACTTCCGTACTGGATGTCTTCAACATTACCCTTGTGGAAGGGCGCAGGGAGGATTTCGCCAAGGAAGGCGATGCCTTGATTTCGGAATCGGCGGCCAAGAGATTCTTCCCGGACAGGAATCCAATCGGCGAGACGTTTACCGTCGAGTTTGAGCATGAAGGCCGGATTACCGGAATTTACAAGGACCGGAAGGAGAATGAAAGCATGATCAACGGTATCCTTGTCCATGAGGGAGAAAGGGACATGTCCCTACCTAACTACAACCCGCATAGCTGCTACGTCAAACTGAAGCCCGGTGCCGATTTGGAACAAGTCCGTGAGGCCGTGGGGAAAGTGAAATTGGCCGAAGAGTACAAGGACCTCCGCTTAACGCAAATTCACGACGTCTGGTTCGAAAAGGATAAAGAAAATTGGTCTGGGGAAAAAGGCGGCAACAAACTGCTTTGTATCATCCTCTTCACCATCGCGCTCCTATTCCTGGGAATCGCTGGATTCAACTATGTCAATTTCTCCATGGCCTCAACGCCATTCCGTATCAGGGAGATCAATACCCGAAAAGTATTCGGCGCTTCGCGCAGCTCTTTGATAACCAGACAATTGCTTCGTGCAATAGCAATTGTTAGCTGCGCCTTCCTGCTGGGAGTCCTTACGATGAAGACACTCAGCGGGACGCAGTGGGCCACCTTCCTTACCGGAGACATGGCCCCGAGCAGCAATGTGACTGTCCTTTTCCTGGGCGGGGCAGCCGCCCTCCTGCTCGCCCTGGTATCCGGTCTGATTCCCGCCCTATACAGCACCTCCTTCCAGCCAGCCTTGGTATTGAAAGGCTCATTTGCCCTGTCGGCAAAGGGTGGGGGCCTTAGGACCGTTACCCTCATCCTCCAGTATGTCCTGTCCTTTTTGTTCATCCTCTGCGCCATGATGCTGCAGCGGCAGACCTCCTATATGGTCCATAACAACGAACTCGGTTTCAACTACGACCGGGTTCTTAAGATGGAAAGCCACGCCTTTACCCGAGTCAAGGACGTGGCCGAAGAACTCCGGAATATCCCGGGGGTTATCGGCGTGGCAAGAGGTGACGCTCCGATAGAGGGGGGCACGTCTTCCATGTCAGAAATGCGGGAGGGTGATGACATCATTCAATATAGCTTCAGGAATATCTCTCCGGAATATGCGGGATTCTTTGGATTAAAACTGATTGACGGGCGGCTCCCTTTACCCGGTGAATCCGATGTCGCCCTTGTCAATGAGTCTTTTCATGAAGCGCTTCCTTCTTTCGGCATCGGCAAGTCCATCCCTACGATGTATGGGAAGAATGTCACCGTTATCGGCATTTTGAAGGATTTCCATGCCCGGACGCTGGAACATGATTATTCCCCGCTCGCACTCCTCATCTCTGACGACTGGAACTATGCTTCTTTCATGATCAGGGTTCAGCCGAATGCAGATGTCCCGGGTATCCTTCAGAAAGCCAAACGGATTTATAGTGAAATGAAAGGGCTCGATGAGGCGGGAATAGATGTTGGATTCCTGGATAAGGATATAGAGCGGTTGTATGAACAGGAGATCCGTCAGACTCGGCTCATACACATGTCTTCACTTCTCTCGCTCATCATCACCTTGATTGGTGTACTCGGCCTTGTCTGGTTCGACACCCGTTTCATGCGGAAGGAAATCGCGCTCCGGAAGGTCAATGGGGCCACAAGAAAGGAAATCCTGTCCCAACTGGGCAGGAAATATCTGCTCATTGTTGCCGTGGGCTTTGTCGTTGCAACC
>CAMZCW010000232.1 GCA_947305045.1 uncultured Bacteroidales bacterium
TTGAAAATCAATTGGTTACCCTAATTTCTTGCACGAAAATTGACGAAGAACCCAGCCCATGGACCCTCGAAGCCTAGAACACGACTTAAGCGTCGCTGAAGGTCCACCTTCAGGACCCTCAATGCCTTCTTCACCCCAGTTGCGATTTGTCACGTTTCGCGTTGGAGAGCGCGGTTAGCTGGCGACATAATTACCACCTAAACGCATCAGGATGCCACTGAGACAACCGAGGGGGCGAGGTATGCTCTAAGCAGGGCCAGGAAGGCCGTTAAAGCACAGGACAGGGCCGCAGAGGGAGCTCTGATGGGGGTGGGTGTGCTTTAACGGGGTGGTGGAAAGGGCATTAAAGCACACATGGAGGCCGCAGAGGGAGGTCTGATGGGGGTGGGTGTGCTTTAATGGGGTGGAAGGGGGGACTTATTGGAAGAAGGCGTTGTGCTGCAGCGCGGTGGACATTTCGGTGCCGATAGCGGCCAGGGACTGCGGGAGCCAGACGGCCATTTCGCCGGGGCCGCGGTGACACCAGGCGAAGTACGGGATGAGAGTGAGGGTGATGTCCCGGGCCTCCAGGCGGCCGTCTTCCCCGAAGCTGAGCGCCTGCGCCGGAGTAGCGATAGCCAGAACGCCGAAGGACGAGACGGCGGACGGGGCCGTGGAGGCGGCAAGGATAGTGGTGGGGGTAGTGGTGAGGGTAGCGGTAGTGATAGCGGTGGGGGTAGCTGGTGTCGAAGTCGAGCCAGGCAGTACGGTGAACTGCGGGTGCTGGTTCAGGAGAACGGTGTGGATGGAGAAGTCGGGGTTGTCCGGCCACTCGGCGCAGTACACTACGGGGCCGCGCTCTACCGCGACGCGTCCCTGATCTGCAGCCACGGCGGGATGGGCCTTTACCACGCGGGGCTCCATGTCAAAGTGAACGCTCACTTTGTCCCCCTTTTCCCACCTGCGGGCAATCACAAAGTAGCCGTTCACCAGTTCGCCTTCTACCTTCTCCCCATTCAGCAACACACTGTATCCCAGCGAAACATCATCGGCATACGTATACAAATCTGACGGGACTACCGCTCCCCTCACCCATCCGGGAATACGGATCCTCAGGGCCATCTCCCGACGAAGAGCAGTTTTCTCCACCTCAATTTCCACATCCCCGCTCCAGGGATAGCCCGTGCGCTGGGAAAGCACGACTTCCTTCCCTAACACTTTTTGCCTCATGGTATTGGCCATAAACAAATTCACATACAGAGAGTTATTCTTCACGGCATACACGTAGCCGGGCACGGAAGGGATGAACCGGCAGATATTGGACGGGCAGCAGGCGCAGCCAAACCAGGCCTGGCGCTGGTGCTGTCCCATGCTTTCCAGCGGATTGGGATAGAAAAAGCCGTTCCCCTCCATGGACACCCCGCTGATAAGTCCATTATATAAGGTACGTTCCAACACATCGTAATACCTGGCATCCCCGTGCAGGAGGAACATCCGGTGGTTCACATACACATTGCCGATAGCCGCACACGTCTCACAATACGCCGTCATGTTGGGCAGCTCATAATTCTCCCCAAAGGCCTCCCCGGCACTGGTGGCGCCAATGCCGCCCGTAATATACAGCTTTTTAGCCACAATATTATCCCATATTGCGTCGATGGCATGAACATACCCTTCCTCTCCGGTCAGGGCCGCCACATCCGCCATGCCGGCATACATGTACGCCGCGCGGACGGCGTGCCCCACGGCCTCCTCCTGCTCCAGCACGGGCAAGTGCGTCTGGTTATAGGCGGCCCGATGATCCGTTTTGCCGCGCTGGTCCAGGAAAAACTTGGCCTCCTCCAGGTATCTGAGGTCTCCGGTGGCCAGATACAGGCGTGCAAGAGCCATCTCCGCAATCTGATGCCCCGGCACCACGCAGGCCTGGCCCGGCCCCGCTCCCACTTCCCGCACCACACAGTTGGCATAGCGGATGGCGATATCCAGGAAATTGCGCTTGCCCGTGGCCTGGTAATGCGCCACGGCGGCATCGACCATGTGCCCCAGGTTATACAGCTCATGACTGAGTTCCTCGTCCATCATCCATCGGCGCTCCCCCGCCCAGGGATGCGGACGTTCCGGATTCATGGTACGGGCCGTGTAGAGGTATCCGTCCGGCTCCTGCGCAGCCGCAACAAGGACCAGCACCGAGTCTATATACCGCTCCAGCTTTTTGTCCGGATAGGTTTGCAGCACATAAGAGGCCCCCTCGATGGTCTTGTACACGTCTGTATCGTCAAAGGAAAAGCCCTTCACCTCATAGCCCAGGTTCTGAGCGGCATGCATCTGGCGCGCAGCCTTCACGAAGTTTTCATAGCGGCCCTCGGTCTCGCATTTGGAGAAAGCCAGCGGAATGGTGACCTCCCGGGAAGCCTTCAGGCGCTGCCCCCAGAAAGAGTCCGGCGCAATTTTAACGCTGGTGAAAGGAACGGGGTTAATGGGGTAGCCCGCGCTAGAAGCCGGCTGGGCATGGGCAATAACCGTGGCCCAAAGGGCGCCGAGGGAAAGAAGGAACGATTTGGTCATCAGCTGTTTGCATTTGTCCTACAAAATTACCAAAAAAGCAGGAAGCCTCGCATAATTTTTGCAAAAAATTTGGCGGTTTCAAAAAACAGATTTATATTTGCAGTGTAATAGCATACTAATACAGCAGAAATGGCGCTCATCGAACTGAACGATATCAACAAGACCTATAACAACGGGCAGCCCCTGCACGTGCTGAAGGGCATCAACCTGCACATCGAGCGGGGGGAATTCGTGTCCATCATGGGCGCGTCCGGCTCCGGCAAGAGTACCCTCCTGAACATCCTGGGCATCCTGGACAATTACGATACCGGCACTTACCACCTGGACGGCAAGCTCATCAAGGACCTGAGCGAGAAGCAGGCGGCGGACTACCGCAACCGCATGATCGGCTTCATCTTCCAAAGTTTCAACCTCATCGGCTTCAAAACGGCCGTGGAGAACGTGGAGCTGCCGCTATACTACCAGGGCGTGCCCCGCAAGAAGCGCCACGAGCTGGCCATGGAATACCTGGACAAGATGGGACTCACCCCCTGGGCGCACCACTTCCCCAACGAGATGTCCGGCGGCCAGAAGCAGCGCGTGGCCATTGCCCGCGCCCTCATCACCCATCCGCAGATTATCCTGGCGGACGAACCCACCGGCGCCCTGGACTCCAAGACCAGCGTGGAAGTAATGCAGCTCCTCAAGCAGCTGAACAAGGAGGACGGCATCACCATCATCGTGGTCACGCACGAGGGCGGCGTGGCCAACGAGACCAACAAAATCATCCACATCAAGGATGGGATTATCGGGAAGATTGAAGAAAACTTCAGCCACGCGGCCTGGCAAGGGTCGGCGATGAAATAATGCGCGAATTATTCCACGAAATAGGCAGTTCCCTGCGGCAGAACAAGCTCCGTACGGCCCTCACGGGCTTTGCGGTGAGCTG
>CAMZCW010000233.1 GCA_947305045.1 uncultured Bacteroidales bacterium
AACAAGTTCCGCCTGGAAAAGGTGACCGTCCATGGAAAGTCGGTGGACTTTTACTATACGCAAAACCTGGCCAACTACCCTTGGCGGCCCGGGGACGTCACCTGGTTCCGCGAGCAAATCAGCGAATTGGGGGCCAAGGGGCTGGGCTCCTACAAGGTAGGCAGTGTCTATGCAAAAAAACAGAACATCGCAGAGCTCCCCATCCCCGCCATCACCCATGACGGCCAGCCGGTGAGCACAAGCTTCCGCGTGAAGGATCCGCGACCGGAGACCACGCCGCTAGTCAAGGGGGACGAGGATTGGCCGATGGGCCTGAGCGGCCGCCACATCGCCCTCTGGCAAAGCCATGGCCGCTATTGGGAAGAAAGCACGCAGCGCTGGGAGTGGCAGCGGAGCGCCACCCATACCACAGTGGAAGACCTTTACACGCAAAGCTATGTCCTCCCCTTCCTCATTCCCATGTTGGAGCAGGCCGGCGCCGTGGTGCTCACCCCGCGCGAGCGGGATACCCAGAGCTGGGAAGTGGTTTGCGACAATGACCCGGGGTTCTTCCCCCGCCGGGACCCCAAGGTGCGCCGGGAGGGCGAATACAGCGAAGAAGGCAACTGGGAGCCGGTGGGTCCCGGTTTTGCCGATGCCAAAGCGCGCTACTCCGGCACCGACAATCCCTTCAAGATGGGCACGGCCCGCATGATTGCCGCCAGCCGTCCGGGAGAAAACGAGGCGCAGGCCCTCTGGCGGCCGGATATCCCGGAAAAAGGCGACTATGCCGTCTATGTTAGCTACACCACCCTGCCCCGCAGCACGGATGACGCCCGTTACACGGTGCACCACCTGGGCGGAACGTCTCTCCTGCACGTGAATCAGCAAATGAGCGGCGGCACCTGGGTGTACCTGGGCACCTTCCCCTTCGACAAAGGCACCGAAGGCTTTGTGAGCCTGAGCAGTCACAGCAGCACCGGCGGTGTGGTCTGTGCAGACGCCGTGCGCTTTGGCGGCGGCATGGGCAAGGTGGAGCGCGAAGGTACGCTCTCCGGTCTCCCCGCCTACGTGGAAGGCGCCGTCTATAACTTCCAGTATTCGGGCCTGGACATGGACCTTCTGGACCGATGGGAGGGCGATTACAAGAAAGATCTCTCGGCCCGCGGCGTGTGGGTGAACGAGCTTTCCGGCGGTTCCCGCGTGAATCCGGAAGCTCCCGGCCGGCGCGTTCCGCTGGACCTGGCCCTGGCCTGCCATTCGGACGCCGGTGTCACCCCCAACGACTCCATCGTGGGCACGCTCACCATTTATACGCTCCGCAGCGAGAACAGCGAGGCACTACCCACCGGTGAAAGCCGCCTGAGCAGCCGCCTCCTGGCAGACTGGGTGCAAAGCCAGCTGGTGGACGATATCCGCGCCGGCTTCGAACCGGCCTGGAGCCGCCGGGACATCCGCGACCGCTCCTACAGCGAGTGCCGCGTCCCGCAGGTGCCGTCCATGATCCTGGAACTCCTGTCGCACCAGAATTTTGCCGATATGCGCTACGGCCTGGACCCTTCGTTCCGCTTCACGGCCGCCCGCAGCGTGTACAAAGGCATCCTCAAGTACCTGAGCGCCCGCTACAACTGCGCGTACGCCGTGCAGCCCCTGCCGGTACACGGCTTCAGCGCACGCCTGGAAAAAGGCCGCACGGTACTCACCTGGAGCCCCTCGGCCGACACCCTGGAGCCCACCGCCACGCCCAAATACTATAAAGTCTATACCCGCCGGGACGATGGCGCCTTCGACCAGGGCCTTCAGATTAAGGATACCACCTGCACCCTGTCACTGCAGGCCGGGCACGTGTACAGCTACAAGATTACCGCCTGCAACGAGGGCGGAGAGAGTTTCCCCTCGGAGATTCTGGCAGTGGGGAAAACGCCTATGGAAACCCGTAAGGTTCATATTGTCAATAACTTTACCCGCGTATCTGCGCCCGCCAGTTTTGATTCGCCCGCCTTTGCCGGCTTTAATACCAAACTGGATGGTGGCGTGCCGTGGGGGCAGGACCTTCTCTTTGCCGGAGAAGTGAACCAGTTTGACCGTTCCCGCGAGTGGACGGACGACGACAACCCGGGCTTTGGCGGTTCCTTCACGGACCATGGCGGCACGCTGGTGGCCGGAAACACGTTTGACTTTGTTGCACAGCACGGCCGGGCTGTCCTCGCGGCCGGATACAGCTTTGACTCCAGCAGTGCAGAAGCCTTTACCGGGGAAACCAACGCCTTTGCCGTGGACCTTGTCTGCGGCAAGCAGCTCACCACCCGCGTGGGCAGCGGCGTCGTCCCGGACCGCTATACCGTGTTCCCTGAGGCGCTGCAGGAAGCCCTGAAAACCTTTACGTCGGCAGGCGGGCACATCCTCATTTCGGGAGCCTACATTGGCACCGATGCCTGGGATCCCATTTACCAGGGCGTTCCCAAGGCCTCGGATAATACGCGCTCTTTTGTGAAAACCGTGCTGGGCTATCAGTGGGTTACCAACTACGGAGACTATTCCGGCCTGGCCCTCCCCGCCCCGGGCAGCAACTTCCCCGCCGCCACCTACAACCGCGACTGGTCCCCCCTTGTGTACCGCGTGGAGAATCCCGACGGCATTGCTCCGGCATCGGCTAAAACCAAGGCGCTCCTTCGCTACAAAGGCACGGACATCACCGCCGCCACCTTCATGGACAACGGCCGCTACCGCGTAGCCGCCTTTGGCTTCCCCCTGGAAGTGAGCCCCCAGCTGGGAGACATTATCAAGCGCGTCCTCACCCTGTTCCAATAGGCCTCATCCTCAAAAACGGTCCCCAACCAGGACGATACACAGACGGCACTCTGGACGGGATCAGCGTGCTTTGAGCCGGCACGGCGACAGCACCTTACATTGCCGCGATTGCAGCCAGAATGCCCTGAGGGGCGGGTTTTACAGCCGACGCGGCAAGGGAAACACCCTTTTTGCCGGGAATCGTTGCCGCGTTGGCAGGGAAAGTGCTCTGTGGTGCCGATTTTTTGCAATCGCGGCAAAAAGGGAGGGCCCAGGAGGGTTTCGCTTCGCTCAGAATGACAAGCGGGACCCTCTTCCATTAGCACTACATCCTCTCCGGGAGGGAGATGCCCAGGAGGGCCATGGCGTGGCGCAGGGTGCGGGCCAGGGTGTCGATGAGGGCCAGGCGGAACTTGAGTACGGCCTCGTTCTCTTCCTTGAGGATGGGCGTGTCGTGGTAGTACTGGTTGAACTCCTTGGCCAGGTCGTAGGCATAATTGGCGATGATGGCGGGGCTCAGCGCGGCGCCGGCCTCCCCCACCTTGCCGGGATACAGGCCCAGCAGTTTAATCAGGCGGACCTCCTTGGCCGAGGGCTGTGCGCCCAGGGTATCGGCCGGACCGTAAGCCACCGTGGCCTTGCGCAGGATGCTCTGGATACGGGCGTGCGTGTACTGGATGAAGGG
>CAMZCW010000234.1 GCA_947305045.1 uncultured Bacteroidales bacterium
CGCATCACTTCCACCAAAAACGGGTCCATCACCTCGGTACAGGCCGTTTATGTTCCTGCCGATGACCTCACGGACCCGGCCCCTGCCACCACCTTCACCCATCTGGATGCCACCACGGTGCTCAGCCGTAAAATCACGGCCCTGGGCATTTATCCCGCCGTGGACCCGCTGGAGAGTACCTCCCGCATCCTGGATCCCAACATTGTGGGACAGGCCCATTACGATACCGCCCAGCGCGTAAAGCAAATCCTCCAGCGCAACCAGGAGCTCCAGGACATCATTGCCATCCTAGGCATGGATGAACTCTCGGAGGAGGACAAAACCACGGTTAACCGCGCCCGCCGCGTGCAGCGCTTCCTGAGCCAGCCGTTCTTTGTGGCAGAGCAGTTCACGGGCGTTCCCGGTGTCATGGTGAGCATCGAAGACACCATCAAGGGATTCAACATGATTATGGACGGCGAGGTAGATTACCTCCCGGAACAGGCTTTCCTGAACGTAGGAACCATTGAGGATGCCATCGCCAAGGGCGAGGCCCTGCTGGCCGCCGCAAAGTAATTGTCATACCGAGCGAAGCGAGTGTATCTCAAATACGAAGGAGCCACATGGAAGTGATTGACTTACATATTCTGAGCCCTGAGGGGCCGCTGGTGCAGGCCCGGGTGGAACTGGTGACGCTGCCGGGCGTAGCCGGTCCGTTTACTGTGCTCAAGGACCACGCGGCGCTCATCACGGCCCTGGAAAAAGGCAATATCCGCTATGTGGAGGGCGGGGAAGAGAAGTACCTGCCCATCCGGGAAGGCTTTGTGGAGGTGGGGAACAATGTAGTCAAAGCCTGCGTGGAGGTATGATGCTGGCTTTGCTCATATCGCTCATGCTCCTTTGGCCAGCGGCCCAAGAAAATTATTTTTCGCAAGGCTTTGCGAAAAACCAATTTTCCTGGACCTTCGCAAACCCCACGGACCCGAGCGAAGCCAGCGCTGTCATACCGAGCGAAGCCACCCCTGTCATTCCGAGCGAAGCCGAGGAATCTCAGGAGTTTGACATGGACGAGTACCTCTACGGGCACGTGGTGGATGCCTATGACTGGCATATTACCACGGTGAACGGGAAACACATCAGCATTCCGCTCCTGATTATTGCCCGCAGCAAAACCACGGGCTGGCATGTATTCTCCTCCGGAAAGCTGGCCCATGGACACGAGTATGAGGGATTTTACATACTGCACGACCAGGAATCCCACCGGGACCGCCTCATGGAACACACCCCCGCCGGGGATGTCCGTCCGCTGGATATCTCCATTACCAAAAACGTGGCCGGGCTTCTGTTCAACAGCCTGGTGCTGGTGCTCCTGGTGCTGTTTGGCGTCAAGTGGTATCGCAAGCACGACGCCCGCGAGGAAGCCCCGGGTGGCTTCAGCGGCCTGCTGGAGATGTTGGTCATGATGGTGGAGGACGACATCATCAAGCCTTGTATCGGCCCGGATTATAAACGCTATTCGCCCTACCTTCTCACCGCCTTTTTCTTCATTTTTGTGAACAACCTGCTGGGTATTGTCCCGTTCTTCCCGGGCGGGGCCAACATCACCGGCAACATTGCCGTTACCTTCATGATGGCCGTGTTTACCTTCCTGGCGGTGAACCTGTTCGGTAACAAGCACTATTACAAGGACATTTTCTGGCCGGAGGTCCCGCTTTTCCTGAAGGCCTTCCCCCTGATGCCGCTCATTGAGATCATCGGCCTGTTTACCAAGCCATTCTCCCTGATGGTGAGGCTTTTCGCCAATATCTTGGCCGGGCATATGATGATCCTGGGCGTGGTGTCGGTGGTGTTCCTTACGGCGTCGCTTGGTCCGGCCATGAACGGCGGCCTCAGCGCCATCGCGGTCCTTTTCGGCGTGTTCATGGATGTGCTGGAACTCCTGGTGGCATTCCTCCAGGCCTATATATTTACCATGCTTTCCAGTGTGTTTATCGGCCTGAGCCGGCAGCACCCGGAAGAAGAAAAAGCAGAAGAATAACAACTTTAAAACGATAGAATTATGATTTTGTCCACTATGCTCCTTCAGGCTGCCACTACTGCAGCTCTCGGAAAGGCCGGCGCCGCACTGGGTGCAGGTATCGCCGCCATCGCCGCCGCTTTTGGTATCGGCAATATAGGTAAAGCCGCCCTTGAGGCCGGTGCCCGCCAGCCGGAGAAGGCAGACCACTACCGCCTCACCGCCATCATCATCGGCGCCCTGGTGGAAGGTGCCTGCCTGTTTGCTATTCTGGTCTGTCTTATCGGCAAGTAAGCAATGTCACTCATTACACCGGACTTCGGCTTGCTGTTCTGGATGACGCTGATTTTCGGCATCGTCTTCTTCATCCTGGCCAAATTTGGCTTCCCGGTACTCACGGATATGGTCCGGAAGCGCCAGGAGCGGATTGAGAAGTCCCTTGCCGATGCCCGCGAAATCGAGGCCCGCATGGCCAGCTGGAAGGTGGAGCAGGCGCAGATGCTGGAAGCTACCCGCAAGGAGCAGTCCCAGATGCTGCGTGAGGCCACCCAGACCAAGGCCCGGATTGTGGCCGATGCCAAAGCGCAAGCCCAGGCGGAGGCGGATAAAATCCTGGCGGAGGCCAAGCTCCAGATTGCCGCAGAGAAGGAGAGCGCCCTGCGCGACGTACGCAAGGAAGTGGCCCTTTTGAGCGTACAGGTGGCGGAAAAACTGCTCCGGCACGAACTCTCGGACGAAGGCAACCAACGGGCTTTTATCGACCAGCTGGTAGATGAAGCTTCCAAGGCACAGATGCATTCCTAAATGAACCGCGCCATTGTCATAACCCGTTATGCGATAACGCTTGTCAAGTATGTCCGTGACACCGGACACGGGGACATCGTGTGCTCGGAGGCCGAGCAGTTGCTGCAGGCGCTCCGTACCGTACCGGATCTCCGCCGTATGGTGTGCGCCGCCAGCGACGTGGTGAGCGCCTTCGACAAGAAAAAACTGCTGCAGACGGCCCTTGGCAACCGCATTTCGCAGGAACTCAGCCGCTTCCTGACGCTCCTGAACAGGAACGGACGCATGGACCTGGTAGAGGACATCCTGCGGGATTTCGTGGACTTGTATCGCCAGCATATCGGCATCCGCAAGGCACATCTGGTTACGGTCTCCGAGCCGTCGGAACGGCTGCTTCAACGCCTGCGGGCGCTGGTAAAGCAGAAGATGGGCTGTGACGTAATCATTGAGGCGGAGGTGGATCCCGGCATTGTTGGCGGCTTTGTCTTTGACATTGACGAATACCTCATGGATGCCAGCATCAAACACCAGCTGGACCTCATCCGCGAACAATTTATTGAACGTAATAGACGCATTATCTAATGGCAAATACGAGTTTAAAACCCAGCGAAGTCAGCGATATCCTGCTGGAGCAGCTCAAGGACATGAACAGCGATCTCCA
>CAMZCW010000235.1 GCA_947305045.1 uncultured Bacteroidales bacterium
TCCGGGAAGTTGTCTACCGGCAGGCGCATGAGGGCAAATACGCCCAGGATGGCGAATGCCAGGAAGATGAGCCCCGTAGTGACCGGATTATTAACGGCTGTTCTGTAAATACTCATAACACATTCACCTTCACGCCGTCACGCAGGGCGGCCTGTCCTTTCACAACCACCTTCCAGCCATCCTGCAGGCCTTCGATAATTTCATATTCGGTGCCTATATGGCGACCGGTCTTTACCGGCAGGTATTTCACGGTACCGTCTCCCTGCAGCACAAAGATAAAGCGGGTGCCGGTGCCCTCCTGCTTCACCAGGGCCTGGTCCGGAACCACCACGCTGCTGCGGGAGCCGAAGTTCACCGTTACGCGGGCATACATGCCGGGACGAAGCACCCTGTTCTGGTTATCCACCACCACCTCGGCCTTGAAGGTGTGGGTGGCGGCGTCAATCACGGGATACAGGCGGTCGATTTTTCCGCGGAAGGTCCTTCCGGGAATGGCATCCACGGTGAGAGAGACGGTATCGCCCTTTTTCACCTTGGTGTATTCGCTCTCGGAGATGCCCACCAGCAGTTTCACGGGCACCACCTGCTGTACGGTGAACAGCGGGGCGCTCATGGCGAACATGTCCCCTGCGTCAAAATTGCGGGCGGTGACATACCCTGTCACGGGGCTGCGCAGGATGGTGTTTTCCAACACGTTCTCGTAGTTGGATTTACGCACCTTATAGCCCAGTTCCGCGGCCTCGAAGTCACTGCGGGACAGGCCGCCTTCCTCGTACAGGCTCTTGATACGCTCGTATTCCGCGTCGTCGTTCTGGATCTGGAGGGCCAGCTGGTCCAGCTGGAGACGGTCCATCTCGGCCAGGATCTGGCCCTTGGACACGTAGTCCCCTACTTCCACGTTGATTTTGCGGATGCGGCCGCCCTGCTGCGGCATAATGTTGTTCACCACATAGGCCTCCACCGTAGAGGCGTAGGTGCTTTCCTGGGGAACGGCGCGGGCCTGGGCCACCGCCACTTCCACATTCGGGGTTACCGCTACGGGAGCGGCTTGCTCCGTCTTGCCCTCGTTGCTCCCGCAGGACACGGCCGCGAGGAGGGCGAGGATGGTTGCGATTTTGCTTTTCATATCTCTTGTCGTCTATTTTTCTTGGGTGAAATCGTAGCCCAGGGTTTGCTCCAGCGTGGCTTTGGCCACAATGAAGTTGTACACGGCCTGCGCACTTTGCAGGCGGGTCTGGGTAAGGGTGAGCTCCGTATTGTTCAGGTCCGTGAAGGTGGTTTTCCCTACCTCGTAGCTCTTGGAGGCAATGTCGTAGGCTTTCTCGGCGCTCTTCAGCGCCTCGGAGGCGGCGTCATAGGTTTTCATGGCCGTTGCCATGGTGTTCAGGTTCTGGCGGATGCTGATGCGCAGCTGACGCTCCGTGTTCTCCCGCTGGAGCTGGAGTTCGTCGGCCTGCACGCGCGTCTGTTTGATGGTGTGGTAGCGCTGGCCGCCGGAGAAGATGGGGATGCTCAGGGTGACCACCGCGGTGCTGGAGGGCAGCCACTTCCACTGGCTCAGGTTGAATTTGTCGCTCTGGGTGTAATAGTTGTAGGTGAGCGAGAGGTTCAGCGTGGGCAGGTAGGCGTACTGCTGCATGCGAATCTGGCGAGCCAGGATTTCCGCCTGGGTGGCCAGCTGGCGCAACTGGGAGTTCTTTTCCAGAGTGGACTCCTCCCCTTCTGCCAGGTCGGAGAACATGGTTTCCGCGTAATCGGCCAACTGTCCTTCAATGTCGATGGGCGTGTCCAGCGCGACACCCATCACGGCTTTCAGCTGCCACAGGCCCAGCTGGATGGCATTTTCTGCGTTGTACAGGTTGGGGATGGCGGCGGCGAAGCTGCTTTGGGCGCGGGCCAGGTCCATGGCCGATGCCTTCTGCACGTTGTAGCGGCTTTCCGTGAGTTTGAGGTTGTGGGCGGCGTTTTCCAGCACGGCGCTGTACACATTGTACGAGGCCTTGGCCATCAGGACGGCAAAGTAGGCCTGCTTTACGGCTGTAACGGTGCTCAGGCGGGATTCGCGGGCCTTTTCAATGGTGAGTTCCACCTGGTCTTTGGTAAGGCGGAGGCTCTCCCAGAGCTGTACGTTCACCAGCGGCATGGCGGCGGAGACGCTCAGCTGCACCTGGTTGCGACGGCCCATCTCGATAGGTTCGCTGCTGCTGCCGGGGCCTTCCTTTTCAGGGGCAACATACACCACGAAGGGCGTGTTGGTGGCTTCGTACAGCTGCTGGATGTAATACATGATGGGGTCCATGAGTCCTTCCATCATGGAGGACATGCCACCGCCGGAACTACTGCCCTGGCTGTCATCGTCCGAGCCAAAGAAGACCTTCTGCTTCTTGATGGCATAGCTGTACATGCCGGTGGCACTGATTTGCGGGAACAAGGCACCATAGGCACCCTTCTGTGCATATTTCTGGCGCTTGATTTCCAAATCGGCCACCTTGATGGAGGTATTTTCCGACAGGGCGATTTTTAATGCGTCGTCCAGGCTGAGCACCAGCGTGGAATCGGCTTGTTCCGGGCGGGCTTCCTGGTACTGCGCCCATGCCTGCAACGGGAGCAGGAGCATAAGCGCGAGAATACATTTCTTCATAACTTACCAACTAATTGAGCGGCAAATTTACTGCAAAAACCACGCCCGAGCAAGAAATGGCAGGATAAAATTTTTAAAAATTTTAAATAATGCGGTCCGATGGGCGCGTATGGGGAATTTTTCCTATCTTTGCGTCATGGAATATTTGGTAGTACACTGGAATGTGGACCCGGCCATCTTCCGGCTGGGCGGTTTTGAGCTCCGCTGGTACTCGCTGCTGTTTGTGGGCGGGTTCATCCTGGGCTGGTTTATCATGAAGGCCATGTTCAAGCGGGAGCGCATCCCGGAGTCCCTGCTGGACCCGCTCCTGTACATGATGCTCATCTGCACCATCGTGGGTGCCCGCCTGGGGCACTGCATCTTCTATCAGCCGGACTACTACTTTGGCTCCTGGGAGGGCTTCTGGGAAATCTTCATGCCCTGGAAAGGCGGCCTGGCCAGTCACGGCGGCACCATTGCCCTTATTCTGGGCGTGTGGTGGTACGCCAGGAAGTACGGTCCCGCCCACGACTTCGACTTTGTGTGGATGGTGGATCACGTGGTCATTCCCATCGCCTACGCAGCCTGTTTCATCCGGCTTGGAAACCTCTTTAACTCAGAGATTTACGGCAGCCCTACTACGCTGCCGTGGGGGTTTGTATTCGAGCGCAACGGAGACACCGTCCCCTGCCACCCCACGCAGTTGTATGAAGCCCTCACCTATCTGGTGCTGGGCCTGGGACTCACCGCCCTGTACAAGTGGGGCCTGGACAAAACCTACCGCGGCACCTACTTTGGCATTTTCTTCATCGT
>CAMZCW010000236.1 GCA_947305045.1 uncultured Bacteroidales bacterium
GGTCCACCATGGTCTGGGCGGCCTTGATAATCTTTTCCTGGTTGCGGGCCTGGTCATAATTGGTCCAGGCGATGCGGATCATCCTCAGGAACGGCATCAGGGTCTCTTCCGTGGTAATGAGTACCCCTTGCCGATAGGCCTCCGTAAAGATATTGGGCGCCAGCGTTTTGGCCAGCTGCAGCGAGCCGTAATTGGGGATGAACATAATCACGTAATCCAGCGTTTTGTACCCTTCGCGGATGTAGTCCTGGTACCGTTTGGTGGAAAGGCTCTTGATTTGGGCGCGGATGGCCTGCAGGTTGCGCTGGGCGGCGTTCTCCTTACCGGCGGCGTCAGGCGCCTCGAACCAGTCTGAGAGGGCCTCCATGGAGGTTTTGGCGTCCACAATCACCTCTGTTTTGTCCGGATAGTGGAGAATGTAGTCCGGGCGCATGCGCTTGCCGCTGTCCTCGTTCAGGATGAGCTTGCCCGTGGCATCGCGCAGGGTCTCTTCCCGGTCAAAGTCCCGGCCTTCTTCCATGCCCTCGTTAAGCAGCATATTGTACAGGATCACCTCCCCCCAGGTGCCCGCCATCTTGTTCTGTCCTTTCAGGGCCGATGCCAGGTTGTCCGCCTTGCTGCCAATGGCCTGCGTCTGGTCCTGCAGATGCTTTACAGCTTGTTCTACGGCCGTTTTCAGGCTGGCCGTGCCTTCCGTCTGCGAACGCTTCTGGGCGTCGAAGCTCTCCTGCATGGCCTTGAGGTCCTTGCCCAGCGGCCCCATCAGCGTTTTGAAGGTCTCTTCCGCCTGGGCGTTCAGTGCATCTTCCCGCTGCTTAAGCAGTTTCTCCGTCTCCGCGCTCATCTGCGCCTTCACCGCCTCCAACTGATCCCGGAAGGACGCTTTGAGCAGTTCTTCCGACTTCTGGTGAGCCTGCAGGTCCGCTTCCCGGAGCGCCTGGGCGTTTTTGAGCGCTTCTTGGCTCCGGATGAGTTCATTTTCCAGCGCATTGCACGCTTTTACCTGCTTAGCATGCATAATCAGGTAAGTAATGACGATAGCCGCTATGAGCAGTACAACGGCAATTGCAATATAAAGGGTGGTATTCATAGGCTTTTGACGATGTTTTGGGCGCAGACATAGCCGGTACTCCAGGCTGCCTGCAGGTTGAATCCGCCGGTAATGGCGTCTATATCAAGCACTTCGCCGGCAAAATACAGGCCGGGATGCTGCTTGCTTTCCAGGGTGGACAGGTTGATGTTGGAGAGGGCTATGCCGCCGGCGGTGACAAATTCTTCCCGGAATTTACTTTTTCCCGTTAGGGGATAGCTGTCTGCCGTGAGGGTGGCTGTGAGCCGGTTCAGGCCCTTACTGCCCAGTTCCGCCCAACGGAGGTCCTTGCGGAGCCCGGCGCGTTGCAGCAGGTGATCCCAGAGGCGCTGCTGGACCGGATGTACGCTGGAAAGGAACTTTTGCGGGTTCTCTGCCGCCATTTCCTGGAGCTGTTCCCGGACCACGTTCTCCCGGGCATTCAGCCAATGAATGACCACCGTGCCTTTGTAACCCTGCTCCGCCAGATAGCGTGCGGCATAAGCGGAAAGTTTGAGCGTAGCCGGCCCGCTGAGCCCCCAGTCGGTAATGAGCAGAGGCCCTTCGGCCTTAAAGGAAGTACCTGCAAGGCCGATGGCAGCCTCCGTAACCAGCCCCATGAGGCTCCGGAGGGCCGGGTCCGGGACGGTGAAGGTGAAAAGGGAGGGGACGGGCGGAACCATTTCCAGCCCCAGACCCTCCAGAAACGGCAGGCCTTTGGGGGCACCTCCGGTGGTAACTACCACGTAGTCAAAGGGTTCTCCGTTAACGAGATACCCGGTCGGAGCCGGGTATGACGGCCCGTCATGGCCGACCTGATCGGCCATCTCTACGCGTTGCACCGGGGTGCGGAGGCGGAGCGCCGCGCCCTGCAGACCGCGTTCCAGGCAGCGGACTATGTCCAGGGCGTTTTGCGAGCGGGGGAACCAGCAATGGTCCGGCTGCAGCACCAGTGGAATGCCTTCCGCCTCAAACCAGCGGACGGTGTCCTCCTGCGAGAAGGCCTTCAGGGCCCGCTGCAGGACGCGCTCCCCGCGTGGATAGGCCTCTCCCAGGGAGCGGATGCCCTGGAACGAGTTGGTGAGGTTACAGCGGCCACCGCCCGTAACAGCCAGTTTGGCCATGGGCTTGGGGCCCTCCTCGAACAGCGTTACGGCCACATCCGGTGCCATTCTTCTTAATTGAACGGCACAAAAACAACCGGCGGCACCGGCTCCTATGATGGCAACGCGTTTCATCGGATACGGTAAGTGCGAAGTTCTTTTTCCAGTTCCCGGTGTCCCGGGCAAACGGACTCAAGCAGGGCATGGAAACGGGGCCCGTGGTTCATCTCCCTGAGGTGGCAGAGCTCATGCAGCATTACATAGTCCTGCAGGCGCTCCGGCAAGGTTAAAAGCCTGAGATTCAGGTTGATATTGCCTTTCACCGAACAGCTGCCCCAGTTGCTCACATTATTTTTTATAAACACGCGTGCGTAAGTGAAGCCGTGCCGGGCCGCCAGCGCAGCCAGTCGCGGAGGAAGCTGGGTCTTGGCCTGGGCGCGGAGCTGCTCCACCTGAGCCCCTGCAGGCGCTTTCCGGCGTACGCGCCGTTTGGGTTGGAGATAGTAAAAGAGGCCCGAGAGGGGATTGAAGAACAGCCTACTCATCGTCGTCTTCCGGGAGTACAATTTGCTTGTACTGCTTCTGGCGCTTGAGCCAGCGGTCCTTGGCATACTGCTGCATGTCCGTGACGGTGTCGTTCTCGTCAATGATTTCCATGCCCAGGATGGTCTCGATGATGTCCTCCAGCGTGATAATGCCCTGGAAGCAGCCGTAATCGTCAATGATCAGGGCAATCTGGTCCTTGGTGCGCAGGAGGCTTTCCCAGACGTCGCTCACGGAGGTTTCCTCATGGAAAGCGGCGATTTTTCGCTTGATGCTGCGAAGCCGCGTGTCGAATTTGTCCTCCGTCAGGTACTCCAGGACGTCGTTGCGCATCACGTAGCCGGTGATGAATTCCGGCGAGTCTGAATAAACGGGGATGCGGGAGTTGTGGGAGAGTTCCTGCTGTTTGTAGAACTGCCGTACGGTGATGTTTTCCGAGGCAATGTTGGCCACAATGCGCGGGGTCATTACCTCGTAGGCTTTGATGTCGTCCAGCTTGATAATGTTCTGGATGACTTTGTTCTCGCTGTTGTCCAGCACGCCTTCTTCCTCGCCGATATTGGCCATGGCGCT
>CAMZCW010000237.1 GCA_947305045.1 uncultured Bacteroidales bacterium
AAGATGCTGGACAGTGTTAAGGAAGGTTATGATGTCAAGTTGAAGAAAGAAACGGACCAGGCCTGGGAATTCGTCTGCACCAAATCAAAGACCAACACCAAGAAGGACGACCCCAAGAAAATAAATCTGGTAATCTCCAAGACTACCTATCTTCCCATCAGCGTCTCGGCCCAGGGTTCAAAGCAATTTCATTGCTATGTATGCACATGCCTCGGCATCGGCGAGGGCGTGATGGTGATTCGTAAGGTCGTATCCGCAGGCGGCGGCCACGGTTTGGAGTTGGTGATTGGGGAGCAGGCGGCCATAATGGCGTCTGGATGCTGACAGGGTGTCGAAAAACTCATAGTCAGGATAATCCATCTGGTACACGCGGAACACCTGCCTGAGACAGCCTTCGTCGAAGGGGCTGTTGTGGGCTACAAGAGGCAGCCCCTCGATCAGGGGAGCGACTTTATCCCAGACATAGGGGAATACGGGCGCATCGTCGGTATCTTCCGGCCCCAGGCCGTGCACCTGCCGGCAGAACCATTGATAGTATTCCGGCTCCGGGTGAATCAGGCTGTAGAACCTGTCCACGATCTCACCGTCTCGCACGACCACGACCCCCACGCTGCATACGCTGCTCGGGCACTCGTTGGCCGTCTCGAAATCTATCGCCGCAAAGTTTCTCATTATCTGTAGTTTTTATACATCTGCCATCTTGGATATGGAAATCAACAGGGTTCTCTCTATGAGACCTTCTTCCCCGGTTTTACTATCATAAATACCACTGCGGCCACGCAGACGGCAATTCCTGCGGCCATCTTGGCGGTCAAGGGCTCTCCGAACAGAAGGGTTCCTATCAGGATGGCAGTAAGAGGTTCAAACACTCCAAGAACGGCCGTTTTCGTGGGGCCGATATAGCGGGAAGATATTGCAATGGTAAGCATAGAAATCATCGTTGGTATGATAGCCAGGCCGATGAGATTTCCCCAGTCCGCATATGAGTCGATGCCCTCAAGCATTCCTCCGCCTTGGGCCAGGCGGATTACCGCAAACAGGATGGCACCGGTGACCAGTGAATAAAGTGTAATAGTATGCTCGGAAACGTTCCTTATCCGCTTGCTCCGGTTGACGATTACCAGATAAAAAGAGTAACACAGGGCCGACCCGATCGCGAGCAACACACCGGGGAGACGAATCTGAACACCCCCGGAAGGAGTGGACAGAAGCAGAATGCCACCGAAGGTAGCAATGATTGCGAGCCAAGTCTGCCACCCAGGATAAATCCGAAGAAATACCATCATCAGCGCAACTATCACCGGGTACAGATATATCAGTGTGGTTGCCAGCCCGGACGGAATATACTCGTATGAGCAGAAGAGCGTGATACTGCTGCCAGCGAAGAAGAGGCCCAGCAAGATCAGGAGGCCGAGTTCACTCCGCCTTGCAAGAAACGACTCTTTCTTGAACGACATCAGAATCGCGAGGAAGACCGCGGCGAAGGCATAACGAAAGAAAAGCATAACCATTATCGGCACGCCGCTTTCCATCAGGGCCTTTCCGAAAAGCGGATTGGTACCATATGAGACACCGGCCAAAATGCCGGCCAAGTAGCCAAGCAGTCGCCTTTTGCCTATATGCAGTTTCACTCTCATAAACACCGCCTAATCCGGGGCACAAAGATACTAATTTTTACATTCCGGTCTGTCACGAAAGATTGAGGCCCTTGGCGCCGGAATCGGCTGGAAACGGTGCCAATGGTGCCGGCGGATGTACCCCTGGAGCCGAAAGCGGCTGGAAACGTTCCCAAGGGTGCCGGCGGATGTACCCTTGGAGCCGATAATCCCTGCTAACGGTGCCAAAGGTGCCGGCGGATGTACCCTTGGAGCCGAAATCGGCTGGAAACGTCCCCAAGGGTGCCGGTGCATGTACCTTTGGCGACGGGAATCACCTATAACGTTGCGACGGATGTCCTGAGAATAATGATTATCTTTGAGCGCCAGATAAAATGAACTTAATACACGTATTATGAATACGAAGAAATTGATTGTTTTTCTCCTGTGGGCCTTTGTGCCGATGGTTATTGTGGGTCTGGTGATGCATTTCAGCGGAGCTTCTACCACAGGGCTTCCGAAGGAGCCTTCTGCCATCGACCCGCTCGCAGCGGTAAAAAGTCTGCTCTTCAGCGCGGGAGCCATGCTCATTCCGCTGCTCGCAGTCATTTTCACGCAGCTCATTTTTAAAGATCCGGTCTTGAAGGGGCTGGGCATTTCCTTCAAGATCAACCGATGGTGGTGGATTGGCTGGCTGCTGATGCCCATCATCGCATTTGCCGTTCTTGGCATAACGCTGCTGATGCCAGGGGCCAGATGGACGCCGGACAGCGAGATGATGCAATCGGCCATGAAATCCATGCCGGAAGGAATTGGCATCTGGGGCGTCATTGTAATTACGATAATCAGCGGGCTTCTGAACGGAATCACCATCAACGCAGTTTTTGCCTTCGGTGAGGAAATCGCCTGGCGTGGCTTCCTGATGAAGGAATTCAAGGGGAAGAAGTTCCTTATGGCTGCCCTGTGGATCGGCATCATCTGGGGCTTATGGCATGCGCCCATTATCCTGAACGGACATAATTATCCCCAGCATCCGGTGATGGGCGTTTTCATGATGGTTCTTTTCTGCTTGCTGCTTACGCCAATGCTGATGTATTTCCGGCAAAAGAGCGGTTCTGTCATCGTTCCCGCCATCATGCACGGCACTTTCAATGCAGTTGTAGGCCTTAGCGCAGTGGTCGTCACGCCGGCAAATGACCTTCTCTATGGCGGTGCCGGCCTGGCCGGGTTTATCGTACTGTTGATAATCGATGCTTGCCTGTATTTGTACGATCGTTGTTTCAGCAAAGAAAAAGTCTTTACTACGCTTTTATAGATTGGGGGGTGATGACGAAAGTGGAGAATCCTGTCGAACACAGTTGCGAGGTGCCGGAGGGATTGAAGTAATATGAAGCATTTGCCGCCGCCCAAGAGGGGCATTTCATCAGGACAAGGCAAGTTGCTTAACTTTTTATCTTTATGCGCGGAGCCATTCGCGGTGCCAATAGTAGCAGGAAACGTTGATAAGGGTGCTGGCAGATGTACCTCTGGCGCCGAAATCGGCTGGAAATGGTGCCAAGGGTGCCGGCAGATGTACCTTTGGCGACGAAATCGGCCGGAGTTTCCGGGTATCAGCAGCTTTCCCGGATTACCAAAGTGGGCTGCACAAGCTGCTGCACCGGCGCAGGGCGCGGAAGACCGGAGTGCTGCG
>CAMZCW010000238.1 GCA_947305045.1 uncultured Bacteroidales bacterium
GTGCACTACGGAGACTCCCAGATAGAACTGGACCGGATTAGCCAGGACCTCCGGGAGGCCCTCCAGGAGCGCTTCGGCGGCAGCGGAACAGGCCTGTTCCCGGCGCTGGGCAACGTCCCTTCGGCCAGTATTTCCAAGGCGGCCAGTGGAAGTTTCGCCCATTATACCATGTATGGCGATTCCACCACCCAGCGGGCTGGCCATAACCGCTACGGCATCCTGGCGCAGGTGGTGCAGCTCACGGGCAGCGGTACTGTCACCCTCCGCGGCAGCAAGAACAAAAATGCACGCGAAGGCGTAAAAACGTTTGAAAACGTTTCCGTTTTATATGGCAGAGGAGAAAATTTGGTGGTAAAAGCGGCTTCCGGCACCGAGAAACCGGAGCCGGAGGTCCGGAAAGGAGAAAACGGCGCCACGCTGGTCACCTGGCACTTTAGCCAGCCGGTGGAAAAAGCCACGCTCACCTTCCAGGGCAATGCAGAAATCTACGGTATCAGCACCGACGGCAACGCCGGCGTCGCGGTGGATAATGTTCCGCTCAGGGGCTGCTCAGGCACCATTTTCACCCGCATCAGCAAGCCCCTGATGGCCGATAGTTTCTCTCTCACGGACACCCGCCTCATCATCCTGCAGTTCGGTGGCAACATGATGCCCATGATCCGCGGCGCCAGGCAGATAGAACCCTACCAGGAGCAAATCGCCAAACAAATCGCGTACTTCCACGAGGTGGCACCCCAGGCCAAAATCCTCTTTATCGGCCCGTCCGATATGGGCAAAAGCGTGAACGGCCGCATAGCCACCTGGCCGCATCTGCCGGAACTGGTGGACTCCCTGAAAGCCACCGCCCTGCGGAACGACGCCGCCTACTGGGACCTCTACCGCATGATGGGCGGTGAGAACTCCATGGCCCAGTGGGTGCGCCACAGTCCGCCCTACGCCGGTCCGGACTACATTCACTTTACCCCCGCCGGCGCCCAGAAGGTAGGCGACGCCCTGTCGCGCTCCTTCCTTACCTATTATGACTTCTACACCCTCCGGAAAACCCTTCCGGCCCAGCGGGTGCAAAACGCCATGCGGCCATGAAGCGGGCATTATTAGCCATCCTTCTGCTATTGACGCTGCTCCCTTTGGGGGGGCGCCACCTGCCGCGTTACCCCTTCATCCGCACGGACAAAAATGTCCTGCAGGGCTCCTCGGCCCATTTCCAGCGCTTTTGCCGGAAGCTGGACACGCTGCTGCTGACCGGCGGTGGCGATGTCCGCGTCCTCCATGTCGGCGGCTCCCATGTGCAGGGCGGTACCTTCAGTGACCGTCTCCGCCGCCGTTTCCTGAGCCTCCGATACGGCATCGAAGGCGGCCGGGGCCTGGTTTTCCCCTTCTCCGCGGCGGGCACCAATACGCCCGTCAGCTACAACAGCTCCTATATCGGCCATTGGGAAAGCGTAAACTGCCTCAAGCCCGGCGACGAGCCCCTGGGCCTCACCGGCATGGCTGCCCTGGCGCGGGATACAACGGCACGGGTCATCATTGACCTGGCGCCCCGCGAACGCATGACCCTGCAGCAGCGGTACACTTTCAACCGGGTCGATATCCTGGGCGACGGCACGCTGGAACCGCTCCTGCTGGTGAACGGCCGGGACACGCTGCACGGCGTAGGCACACAAGGCTTCCGCCACTTTGACCTGCCGCATTATACGGACTGGATCCAGCTCTGTTTCAGCGGCCGGGGCCAATACACCCTCCGGGGCTTGTACCTGGACAAGTCCGGCGGCGGCTTTTCGCTCAGCGAGGCCGGGGTGAACGGCGCCTCCACGCAGGCCTGGCTCCGCTGCGACCTCTGGGAAAGCGAGCTCCGCCGCGTCATGCCGGATATGGTCATCTTCTCTATCGGCATCAATGATATTCAGGGGGCCGATTTTGACGTCCGCCGCTTCAAGGCCAACTACCGCCAGCTCATAGCCCAGGTGCGGCGCGTGAATCCACACTGCGCCATCCTGATGAGCGGCATCAACGACAGTTGGATGCGGAAACGGGGCGTGAATCCCCACACGGAGGCCGCTGAGACGGCTTTCCGCGAGCTGGCGGAGGAATGCGGCGGCCTGTTCTGGGACTGGTATCAGGTGATGGGCGGCTATGGCTCCATGGCCCGGTGGGAGGAAGCCGGACTGGCCCAATCGGACAAAATCCACTTCACCCCCAATGGCTATAAACTGGTGGGAGACCTCCTCTTCGACGCCATTATGGATGCCTATTACCTGCGATGACACTGTGGGACATCATACGGGACTTTTTCCAGAGCCTGCTCTCCTTTGACCAGGCCCATCCGCTGCTGTTCACCCAGTTCTACTTCTGGGCGTTCTTTGCGCTGGTGTTCGCGGTGTTCTCGCTCTTCCACTCCAAGGTGCTGCTCCGCAACGGCTATCTCTTTGCCGTGTCGCTGTTCTTCTATTACAAGACCAGCGGCGTTTTCCTGGCGTTGCTGCTCTTTGTGATTGTGTATAACTTCTTTGCAGCCAAGTGCTTGCATCGGCTTAAGTCGGAGAAAGGCCGATCGGCCGTTACGGCGCTGAGCGTGGTTATCGACCTGGGCATCCTGGCCTATTTCAAATACGCGTACTTCCTTACGGACTTTGTGAACAACCTCCTGGGGCTGCACCTGCAGGTGCACGATGTCCTGGGCGAGTGGCTGAACATGCTCGTGGGCGCGGAAGTTTTCAGGGTGGATGCCATCATTCTCCCGGTGGGCATCTCCTTCTTCACCTTCCAGGCGGTGAGTTATGTGGTGGATGTCAAGCGGCGGAAGATTGCCCCGGTGGGAAACTTCCTGGACTTTGGCTTCTACCTGAGCTTTTTCCCGCAGCTGGTGGCGGGTCCCATCGTCCGTGCCGTAGAGTTCGTGGAACAGCTCCACAAGCCCTATAATCTGAGTCGTCGCTGGTTTGGAATCGCCGTCTTCTGGATCATGAACGGCCTCCTCAAGAAGCTTATTCTGGCCGACTATCTGGCGGTGAACTTCTGCGACCGTGTGTTCGAAAACCCGCTGCTGTACAGCGGCTTCGAGAATTTGAGCGCCCTGTTCTGCTATTCGCTGCAGGTCTATGCGGACTTTTCCGGCTACACGGACATTGCCACGGGCGTAGCCATGCTCATGGGCTTCTACCTGCCCAAGAACTTTGACTCGCCGTACAAGGCCG
>CAMZCW010000239.1 GCA_947305045.1 uncultured Bacteroidales bacterium
GGGCGGTTTCGGCCGCAATGTGCTGGGCTTCATTCCGGGCAGCGCCTCCCCCGCCAGTTACGTGTTGGTTATGGCCCATTATGACAACCTGGGCACCCTGGGCGGCACCTTTTATCCCGGAGCGGACAGCAACGCTTCCGGCGTGGCGGCCCTTGTAGAGGTGGCCCGCATGTTCCAGCACATGAAAAGCCGCAAGCGCACCTATGCCCGCAGCATCATCTTCGCTGCCCTGGACGGCAAGGAGAAAGACCTTGCGGGTTCCCGGGAACTGTGGCGCCTGATAGAGCAGGGAAAGCTGGTGGATCCGGTGAGTGGAGCGCCTGTCGGCAAGGAGCAGATTACGCTGGTGGTGAACCTGGACCAGCTGGGTGCTACCCTGGCGCCCCTTACCAAGGGCAATCCCAACTACCTGATGATGCTCTCGGACAACGCCACCGGCTGGCGCTCCACGCTGGAAAACGCCAACCGGGACCAGCATATCGGTCTGGAAATTGGCTACACATATTACGGCAGCACAGACTTTACCCGCCTTTTCTACACCCGCATCTGCGACCAGCGCGTGTTCCTGGAGCACGAGATTCCCGCCGTCATGTTCACTTCCGGCATCACCCTTAACAACAACAAGGCAAGCGATACGCCGCAAACGCTGGACTATCCCGTCATGCGCAAACGGATTCAGCTTATTTTCTATTGGTTAGATAAGGTTTTATAGCCGGAAATTTTGTATCTTTGTGGGGTTAGGTTAGAAAGTATGCGAGATTTCCTGAAACTGATGAGGCAATACGCCTCTCCCTATAAAGGTCACTTGGTTGGGTCGGTGGTGCTGAACATGCTCAGCGCCGTCTTCAATATCTTCTCCTTTGCCGTCGTGGTGCCTCTGCTGGACATCCTGTTCAAGGTGAATGAGTCTGTATATCAGTTTATTCCGTGGGACACCCAGATGGATTTCAAAGAGAAGGCCGTGAACAACCTGTACTATTATGTATCGGCCTTTGCCGCCACGCATGGGGCGGCCGGTGCGTTGTTCATGCTGGCGGGCATCATGATTCTGTTCACCGCCCTCAAAACCAGCTGCTACTTTGGCTCCAACGCCATCATGATTCCCATCTCTACGGGTATCGTCAAGGAAATCCGCTGCCGTATTTACAATAAAATCCTGAGCCTTCCCATCGGCTTCTTTACGCAGGAGCGCAAAGGGGACATCATCGCCCGTATCACCGGGGATGTGTCGGAGGTGGAAAATTCCATCGTGGCTTCCCTGTCCATGCTCATCAAGGACCCTATCCTCATCGTCATATACTTTGGTTTCCTTGCCTGGCTAAGCCCGGAAATGATGCTGTTCACCATTGTGTTTGCACCGGCTTTCGTGTGGATTATGGGCGTGATCGGCAAGCAGCTTAAGCGTTCTTCGCTGGAGGCGCAGGCCCTATGGAGCGACACCATGAGCCAGGTGGATGAAACCCTGGGCGGCCTCAGGGTCATCAAGGCCTTCAACGCAGAAAATACCATGCGCCGCCGCTTCCAGGACGTTACGGACCGCATGCGCCGGAAGGTATCCCGCGTGAGCATGCGCCAGGCCATGGCCCATCCCGTGAGCGAATTCCTGGGCACGGTCATGATCATGATTGTGCTCTGCGTGGGGGGCATCATGATTATCGGCGGAAAAAGCCTGATCGGAAGCGGCAAGTTTATCGACGCCTCCACCTTCATTTACTTCCTCATCATCCTGTACTCGGTGATTGAGCCCATCAAGGAGCTGTCCCGTGCCACCTACAGCGTACGCAAGGGCCTGGCGTCCATGGAGCGCATCAACAAAATCCTGGAGGCGGAAAATCCCATCCAGGATCCCGCCAAGCCGCTGGAAATGAAGGATTTCCGGGAGAGCATCCGCCTGGAGGACGTATCCTTCAGCTATGACGGCACGCGCCGCATCCTGGACCACGTGAGCCTGGAGATTCCACGCGGGAAAATGATTGCCATCGTGGGTGAATCCGGCGCCGGCAAATCCACCCTGGTGGACCTCATTCCCCGTTTCTGGGACGTGACCGGCGGTCGTATCACCATCGACGGAAAAGACGTCCGGGACCTGGCCGTAAAGGACCTCCGTGCCCTCATGGGCAATGTAAACCAGGAACCCATCCTCTTTAACGACACCATTTACAACAACATTGCTTTTGGCGTAGAAGGGGCCACCGAGGAGCAGGTCATTGCGGCGGCCAAAATCGCCAATGCCCATGAGTTCATCATGGAGAAGGAAGGCGGCTACCAGTGCAATATCGGAGACCGCGGCAGCAAGCTCTCCGGCGGCCAGCGCCAGCGCCTTTCCATTGCCCGTGCCATCCTCAAAAACCCGCCCATCCTTATCCTGGACGAGGCCACAGCCTCGCTGGATACGGAAAGCGAACGCCTGGTGCAGGACGCCCTGGACCACCTGATGACCACCCGTACCACCATCGCCATCGCTCACAGGCTTTCCACCATCCGCCACGCGGATGAGATTGTGGTCATGCACGAGGGCCGCATCGTGGAGCGGGGCCGGCATGAGGAGCTCATCACCCTGGGCGGTTATTACAAGAAGCTTAACGACATGCAGGCACTATGACGCGCTCGCAAAAGATTGCCTTTCAGGTATTGTTCTTTCTCTACATCGCGGCGGTGCTGTTCCTGTGTTTTGCGCACTTTGAACAGGCCCCTGCGGTGGAGTGGTCGCTATGGGGTATTCCCAGCGACAAAGTAGTGCATTTTTGCATGTTCTTTCCCTTCCCCATCCTGACCTTCCTGGCCTTTGACCGCTACACGGACAATGTCCGTAGCACCCTGCTCTTTTCCGGCGTTACGCTGCTGGTAGGCTTCATACTCGCGTGGGGAACGGAATGGGGGCAGGCTCACCTGACGGACTACCGCAGCGGAGACCTGATGGATTTCCTGGCAGACGGTACAGCGCTGGTACTCAGCACCCTCCTGGTCATTTTCCTGGACATTCGGAAACAGAAAAAACACGCATGAAACACTATATCGTCCCTTTTCTTCTTTGCCTGAGCCTTATTGCCGGCGCGCAGAATCCGCCCCAGGTGCGGGATTTCCGCGGCGTAACGGATTCCCTGCAGGTGCGCCTGCAGCGGCGTATGGGCGTGGACAACAAGTTCCGCCTGGAAAAGGTGACCGTCCATGGAAAGTCGGTGGACTTTTACT
>CAMZCW010000240.1 GCA_947305045.1 uncultured Bacteroidales bacterium
GCCATCAACCGCGTGACCAAGGTCACCAAGGGTGGTCGTCACTTCCGCTTTGCCGCCATCGTCGTCGTCGGCGACGAGAACGGTGTCGTAGGCTATGGTCTCGGCAAGGCTAACGAGGTTACCGCCGCCATCGCCAAGGGCGTTGAGGATGCAAAGAAGAACCTGGTGAAGGTTCCGGTTATCAATACCACCATTCCGCACGAGCAGGTTGCCCGTTTCGGCGGCGCAGAGGTGTTCATGAAACCCGCTGCCCCCGGTACCGGTGTAAAGGCCGGCGGTGCCATGCGTGCCGTATTCGAGAGCGCCGGTGTCCAGAACGTTCTTGCCAAGAGCAAGGGTTCTTCCAACCCGCACAACCTTGTGAAAGCCACCATCCAGGCCCTCACCGAAATGCGTGACGCCTACACCGTGGCCGGCCTGCGCGGCATTCCCATGACCAAAGTGTTTAACGGTTAATTCCAGAGAGACTATGGCAAAGCTTAAGATTACCCAGGTCCGCTCCAAGAATGGAGAGACCAAGCGTCAGATCGCGAACCTCAAGACTCTCGGTATCCGCCGGATGCACCAGACCGTGGAAGTGGAGGATACTCCCATCACCCGCGGCATGCTGGAGAAAGTGCAGCATCTGGTTACTTATGAAGTAATTGACTAAGAGGAGGAACAGAGATGAAACTTGAAAATCTGAAGCCCGCAAAGGGCGCAACCCATAACACCAAGCGCGTCGGCCGCGGCCAGGGTTCCGGTAAGGGTGGCACTGCTACCCGTGGTACCAAGGGCGCACAGGCCCGTGCCGGTTACGAGCACAAGGTTGGTTTCGAAGGTGGTCAGATGCCCATTCAGCGGCGTCTCCCCAAGTTCGGCTTCAAGAACCCTACCCGCGTGGCCTATAAGGCTGTTAACGTTGCCACCATCCAGGCCCTGAGCGAGAAGCTCGGCCTCAAGGAGATGGACGTGGACACCTTCATCGCTGCCGGTATCGCTTCCAAGAACGAACTGGTAAAGGTCCTCGGCAATGGTGAAATCACCGCTGCTGTGGAAGTGAAGGCCAACAAGTTCTCCGCATCCGCTATCAGCAAGATTGAGGCTGCCGGTGGTAAAGCAACCGTAATCGAATAGTCGCGATGAAGAAGTTTATTGAAACAATCCGGAATATTTACAACATCGAAGAACTGCGCAAGCGGATCGGCTATACGATTCTGCTTGTGCTGGTTTACCGACTGGGTAGCTTCATCCTCCTTCCCGGCCTCGATCCCGAGGTCCTGAAGGGCGGTATCAGCGGCACCCAGGAAGGTCTCGTCGGACTGCTGAACATGTTCTCCGGCGGTGCTTTCGGTAATGCTTCGATCTTCGCTCTGGGTGTGATGCCGTACATCTCGGCATCCATCATTGTCCAGCTGCTGGGCATGTTCGTCCCTTCCTTCCGCAAGATGCAGATGGAGGGCGAGTCCGGCCGCCGGAAAATGAACCAGATCACCCGCTACCTCACCATCCTGGTGCTCGCTATCCAGGGTCCTGCCTATGTGGCCGGTATGATTCCCGCCGCAGCCCGCACCACCACCTGGAGCCCGTTCATGTTCAACCTGGTTTCCACCATCATCCTGATGGCCGGTTCCATGTTCGTAATGTGGCTGGGTGAGCGTATCACCGACCGCGGTATCGGCAACGGTATTTCCCTCATCATCATGATCGGTATCGTGGCCCGTCTGCCTTACGCCCTCGTGGCCGAGGCCGGCCAGAAGTTCTCCGGCAACGGAGTGGGCGGTCCCCTCATGTTCGTGGTGGAAATGGTCGTCTGGGTGCTCGTCATCCTGGCCGCTATCGCCTTGGTGCAGGCAGTCCGCAAGGTTCCCGTGCAGTATGCCAAGCGTGTTATCGGCAACAAGCAGTACGGCGGTGTACGTCAGTACATCCCCCTGAAGATCAATGCCGCCGGCGTGATGCCCATCATCTTCGCCCAGGCACTGATGATGTTCCCGATGCTGCTGGGCCGCTACGATGCCACCCGTGGTATCGCCGCCGCCTTCTCCAGCTACACCACTGTCTGGTATAATGTCGTGTTCTTCCTGCTGGTCGTCCTCTTCACGTACTTCTACACCGCCGTCACCGTGAATCCCACCATGATGGCCGAAGACATGAAGAAGAACGGCGGATTCATCCCCGGCGTAAAGCCCGGCAAGAAGACGGCCGAATACCTGGACAGCATCATGACCAAGGTAACCCTCCCGGGTTCCATCTTCCTTGGCATCATCGCCTGTCTGCCGGCCCTTGCCAATGTACTGGGCGTGAACAACCAGTTCGCCAGCTTCTTCGGCGGCACCTCGCTGCTGATCCTCGTGGGCGTAGTGCTGGATACCCTCCAGCAGATCGAGAGCTACCTCTTGATGCGCCACTACGACGGTCTCATGAAGACCGGCCGGCTTACCGGACGTTCCGGCATGTAGTTGTTTGAAATGTATTCTCGAAAGTAGAATGATAAGGCCCAAGACTGAGGAGGAAATCGAGCTCCTGCGCATCAACGGTGACTTAGTGTCGCGTACACTGGCAGAGGTCGGTAAGTGGGTCGCCCCCGGTGTGACAACTGAGAAGTTGAACGAGGTGGCCGAGACCTTTATCCGTGATCACGGTGCAGTTCCTTCCTTCAAAGGCTTCGAGGGCTTCCCGGCAGCGCTTTGCATGAGCGTGAATGATGTTGTGGTCCATGGTTTTCCCAGCGACCGCCCCCTGGAAGAGGGAGACATCGTTTCCGTGGATTGCGGAACCCTGTACAAAGGATATAACGGAGATTCGGCCTACACCTTCCCGGTCGGGGAGGTGGACGCCGAAACCCGGAAGCTCCTGGATGTCACCAAGGCATCGCTGTACAAGGGAATCGAGGCTGCCGTGGCAGGCAATCGGACGGGCGATATCGGATACGCGGTGCAGTCGTATGCGGAGTCTTTCGGCTTTTCCGTCGTCCGCGAATTGGAAGGACACGGAGTTGGAAAGCAGATGCACGAGGAACCCGGCATCCCCAATTACGGGAGAAGGGGCCACGGAGCACGCCTCCAGAGCGGAATGACCATCTGTATTGAGCCGATGATCTGTGCAGGCGGCCGGGGTGTGTATATTGCAAGAAATGGTTGGGCAGTACACACGGCCGATCACAGGAACGCGGCGCATTACGAGCTTACGGTTGTTGTCCGGAAAGGCC
>CAMZCW010000241.1 GCA_947305045.1 uncultured Bacteroidales bacterium
GCCAGCACGGGATGAAGACCGAGCAAATCGCAAGGGAGCTGGAACTGCGCGGCCTTGTGCCGAGACGTCCCGGGAGACCGCCGCTCGACGGGAAGATCATTGCGGCGATTGTCTTCAAGCACCCGGAGGTGTTCTGTTTCAATGAAGGGCGCGTGCGGCTCCTCATGTAGGCAACAAGCGGCGTAAAATTTGCATCTATAATAGGCAGTAAAACCACAGCATTATGAAACCGAAGAAGAAAATGAAGAAGCTGCGGATTACAGAGGCGGACTTTATGCTCGCCAACCGCAGGGCGGCTCGTGCCGAAGACTTGGCCGAGCATGGAGGAAGGCCGGTTTCGTTCAGAACGGCGCTCCACAAATCGAAGAAGGTCTATGACCGCAAGCGTCTGAAAAGGGCAGGCATTGAATTCAAAGATGGCTGCTCTTTTCGTTTAAAATGACTATCTTAGCGGTATGTTTTACGCAATCCTTGGAATCGTAGTAGCCGTGGCGTTGTTCCTGATATTCAGGGACGACCATGACAGTTCGTATAACCGGAACGATTACCTGCTTTTGGTGCGCTCCCAGACCTCGCCTTTGCGGTGACGGACAAAGCAGAAGTCGCAGCAGTCGCCACCCTGGCAGAGGGTTTTGGTGCGGATGAAATCGATGTTGTGAAGGTTGCCGTAGTTGATGATGTCGCTATGGCAGAACATAGGTCCGAAGCGCTCAAGAACGCCGTGCTTGGAGAACAGGTGCTTGTAAAGGCATTCCAGCGTCTCGAAATGGTAATACTCCTTAGGATCTTCCGGATGCCAGACATATTTCCAACCCTTTCCGGAGCCGTATTTGAACCCCAGCGGGATAATCTTACGCATAACTGAGAGGAAGAACGGCAGTTGGGACATCTTCTGGAACATCTCCGGCGTGAGGGCTGCCCACATATGCGTTGAAATCATCTCGAAGGCTTCGTCAGCCGTCTTCCCGCTCTGCTGCAGGACTTCGTCAATGGCGATGGTCGGAAGGATGTTGCATAGATGACCGTAGTTGCCTTTGTCTTCGTATTCCTTGTCTTCCTCGATGAGTTCAGTCATCCGGGAAAGAATCTGCTGTTGTATTTCCGGGGCCAGTTTTCCGTAAAGAACGGCGTAACGGCCGTTCTTAATCATATTCAAGGGCTCGTAGACTTTCTTCATGCATTCTTTCCCTTAAAGGTATATCCAGCCATCTCTACGGCGGCGCGGATAACGTCTGCGTCCGCGGGGCCTTTGATGGTGAGAGTCTTTCTGGAAGCGCTGGCTTTGGCCGATTCAACGCCGGGAAGTTCCTCAACGGCGCGGCAGACAGCGGCCTCGCAGTGGCTGCAGTGCATTCCTTCTACGGTATAGACGGCCGTATCCGGATCTTCGGCCTTATGGGTGAAGCGTTCAAACAGTTTCATAGTGAGAGCGAATATAATCAAGAGTGTTAAAACAATGGCACATATGAGTTTGAAAGTATCGGGCATCATGGCCTCGTCCATACAGCACGGGTCTATGGCAGCCATGGGCTTCACGGATATGCCAATGGTATTGACCAGCAGCCCGAAAAGGATGGAAAAGCCAACAATAACCAGCAGGTAAATCCAGGTAAAGCGCTTTCCCATAGCCTTCCTGACCACCAGGATGGAGGCGAGGTTCACGGCCGGGCCGGCCATGAGCATGACCAGCGCAGCGCCCGGAGACAGGCCCTTCATGATTAAGGCGGCGGCCACGGGAATACTGCCTGTGGAGCAGATGTACATGGGTACCGCCACAATCAGGATGACTAGCATCTGCAGTAGCGGCTGGCTGCCAAAATGCAGGAAAAAATCATCCGGAATGGCCACTTGGATGAGAGCCGCCACCAGCAGGCCTATAACCAGCCTTCCGCCGATATCCTGAATCATCTTGAAGTAGGCATATTTGAGCACGCGCCAGATCTTGTTTCCTGTCTCTACCTCGCAGGAAGGGCCAGAGGTCATGGTGTCATCATCTTCAGGAACAAGCCGATTAACCAGCAATCCACCGCAAACACCGGTAATCAGCGCCGCCGCCGGACGGATGATGGCATAGCCCAGTCCCATCAACGAGAATGTCGCCAGAATGGAATCTATACCCGTCTGTGGCGTTGCTATCAGAAAAGACGCCACAGCGCCTTTAGAAGCCCTCTCATTCCTTAGGCCGATGGCAGTAGGGATCACCCCGCAGGAGCACAGCGGCAGCGGTACACCCAGCAAGGCCGCCCACAGAACTGCAAACTTGTTCTCCTTCGACAGATACTTCCGATAGAATCCCTGTGGCACAAAAACGTGCAATACGCCCGCGATAAGAAAGCCCAGCAGCAGAAACGGGGCCATCTCACAAACAACGTGCAGGAGGGATAACAAGTATTCTTTCATTGGTGCAAATATACGGCGGAATCCTTGCAACCGGGTTGCGATTATTGCAAAGTGGCCGCCGGTTTTTTCAATGTACGTTTCGCCAGGCGCATGGCCAGGATGGCCACTGGAATGGTCAGAACCAGTACGAGGATAAGCACGGGGATGTTGTTGATAACCGGAATCATCAGCTGGTCATAGCCTGCGGGCATTTCTTCAACAGCAGCGGCCAGGGAACCTTCCGTATCGAACCACCAGTGTGCGGTGTAGGCAAAGACCCAAACTTTTCGTCTATAGCCTTCAGAAGGTCTTCCATCGTGTAAGTGTGGTCCTGCACCATTTCCAGAACCGCATGTCCGTGTATCATAGTCGTTTTTTGAAAAGGTATGCGAAGATACTACTTTTCTGTGAGAATCCGAGCGGACAAGAAATCTGAACTGTCCAAACGGACAGGCGCGAATTGCCTGGTCCGATGTGCGAGGCGGAGATTCTGTCGAATCGGGAAAAATGATTACCTTAGCGGAACAGTGCTGGTCCTCTCCACGCCGATGATGATAGCCCTGATGGAGAAGACCTGCCGGCTGTCGGTGAAGCCGTATCTGGAGGAAGGTCAGGAGACCGTCGGGACGCACGAGCGTTTTGTCATTGACGAGAAGAAGTTTGCCGACAAGATGGAGACAAAGAAACAATAATGAAGATTGAAGAGGCCATGGTGTACCTTCTGGCGACCCCGGAGGTGTTCTGTTTCAATGAAGGGCGCGTGCGGCTCCTCATGTAGAAGGCAAAGGGCTGCGCTTTTT
>CAMZCW010000242.1 GCA_947305045.1 uncultured Bacteroidales bacterium
GGACAAAAACCTGGTTGCCTTTGTGGTGAACGACAAAGACGAGCTCATTGGCTTCACCGTCACCATGCCGCATATCTCTGCGGCGGTGCGCAAGGCCAGGGGACGCATTTTCCCCTTCGGCTGGATTCACCTCCTGCCGGCCCTCTCGCCCAGGCGCAACGACACCACGGAGGCGCTCCTGATAGGTATTCTTCCGGAATACCAGTCCAAAGGCGCAGCCCTCCTGATGTTCCGTTACCTGATGGAAAACTACCATCGGCTGGGTATCAAGCACATGCTCCTGAACCCGCAGCTGGAAGAGAACGAGAAAGTGCAGTCCTTGTGGGACAACTTTGATACCGAGATGTATCAGCGTCGCCGCTCCTATGTGAAAGAACTTAAAACTAATAAACCCAAACCTATGACCTCACAAGAGTATTTCCAGCGTTTACTTCCCAAGGAGGAATTCGAGCGTCTGCCGTACCTGCCCACCATGGGCCAGTTCGTGGACTGGTTCACCAAGGAGTATGCTGCACTGCCTGCTTTGTCGGACCTGACGAACACTATTACGTACAAGGAGTTCGGTGAGCGCATTGCCCGCCGTCGTGCCTTCATCAATGGCCTGGGCCTTCCCAAGGGCACCCACATTGCCGTATGGGATCGCAACAGCCAGGATGCCATTGAACTTTACTACGCCATTACATCGGCCGGTTATGTGGCCATGATCTTCCCGTCCGCCCTGCCGGAGCAGGCTGTCATTGGCTGCTGCATGAAATTTGACATCGCCGCCATCTTCGTGCGGGAGGAATTCATGCCGATGACCGCCAATATCAAGGGCACAAAGGTACTTCCCGCCGCCTCCATCGCAGAGGAAGGTGCCCCCGTTGCCGATATCGACCCGGAAAGCCCTGCCGCCATTTTCTTCACCGGCGGCACCACCGGTGCGCCCAAGGGGGCCGTGCTGAGCCACCGCGCCCTCATGAGAGGCAACTACAATACCATCTTCAAGCCCGGCAAGGCCATCGGCGCGCACCGCTATCTTGCCCTGCTGCCGCTGAGCCACGTGTTTGGTGCCATTGCCGGCATGTCCGGTTGCTTCTACACCGGCAGCCTCATGCACACCTGCGAGGACATGAAGGCCGCTGTGGGCAAGCTGGCCGTCATCCAGCCCACCATCCTGGTCATTGTGCCGGGAATCTGCGACATCCTGGCAGGCCTGGTGAAACTGTACGGCCCGCAGTTCCTGGGCGGTCAGCTTCGCCTGATCATCTCCGGCGCTGCCAACGTGCCGCCGCGCCTGGTTGATATCTTCACCAAGCTGGGCGTGGAATTCACCTTCGGGTACGGCCTTACGGAAGGCGCCAACTTCACCTGTGCCAATGCAGACGCCGTTACCAAGCCTACTTCCATCGGCCGTATTTATCCCGGCCAGGAAGCCAAGCTGGTGGACGGGGAACTGCTCATCAAGGGCGACAACCTCTTCTCCGGCTATTACAAGGATCCGGAACGCACGGCCGAGGCCTTTACGGAGGATGGCTGGTTCCGCACCGGGGACCTTTGCCGCATGGACGACGAAGGCTTTGTGTACATTACCGGCCGCATCAAGAACCTGATTATCCTGCCCAACGGTGAAAACGTGAGCCCGGAAAGCCTGGAAGAGCCCTTCTACGCAGATCCTTGCGTACGCGACGCCATGGTGAAGGAAGATGAACTCAATGGCGCTCAAGTGATTGCCATTGAGATTCTGCCCCTGATGCCCGCTTTCGACGGCAAGCCGTTCGAGGAAGTGGAGGCCTATATGCATGCCCTGGTGGACAAGGTGAACGCCACCCTGCCCTCCACGCACCAAATCATTAAAGTGACCGTGCGCACGGAAGATTTCAAGCGCACCGGAAGCATGAAGGTAGCCCGCGTATGACCAGGGAAGAAGTCTTTGGCGGCCTCAAGGAGGTGATTGCCATCATCCGTCCCCATACGGACCTTTCCAAGGTGAGTTTCGACTCCCAGCTGGTCCGCGATCTGGGTATTGATTCCCTGACCATGATGCTCCTGGCCCTGGCGGCGGAAGAAAAATTTGCCGTACGTTTCCCGGACGGTCAGCCCATGCCCAAAACGGTAGGGGAGGTCTGTGACTCCGTTTTGGCCCTCCAGGGGAAGTAACAAGCCTTGAACACTTATTGTAAGCCTGCGAAGTTTTTGCTAACTTTGCAGGCTTACTGTATTGTGATTATGAATCAGAAGGAATTTAAGAAATGGAACTGGATAGTGGCGCTCACCGTGTTGACGGTGTCCCTGGTCACGTATCTGTCCACCATAGAGCCCACAGCATCTTTCTGGGACTGCGGGGAGTTTATTGCATCGTCCTATAAACTGGAGGTGGGCCACCCCCCGGGAAACCCTGTGTTCCAGCTGGTTGCTCGCTTCTTTACCATCCCGGTAAAGCCGGAGCATGCCGCCGTGGCGGTCAATGCCATGAATGCCGTCCTGAGCGCGCTCACCATCTTCCTACTGTACTTTACCATCGTCTTTTTTGCCAAAAGGCTCCTGGCAAGAGATTCCTCGACTTCGCTCGGAATGACAAATCTGTCATCTCGACCGAGCGTCGGGACGACGCTGTCATCTCGACCGAGCGAAGCGAGCGGAGAGATCTCCTTGGGCCAGGCGGTCGCCATCTTCGGCTCCGGAGCCGTTGGCGCCCTGGCGTACTGCTTCAGCGACACCTTCTGGTTCAGTGCGGTGGAGGGAGAGGTATATGCCATGTCGTCCCTTTTCACGGCGCTGGTATTCTGGGCCATGTGCCAGTGGTACGACCATGCCGATGAACCCCATGCCCGCCGCTGGATTGTACTCATTGCCTTCCTGATGGGCCTGAGTATCGGCGTGCACCTGTTGAACCTCCTGACCATTCCGGCCTTCGTGTTCATGTATTACTATCGCATGAACGAGGGTAAAAAGCTGCCGTTCAAGCAGTTGCTGGGAATTTTTGCGATAGGCGTGGTCATCGAGTTCCTGCTGGTGTACCTCTTTATCCCGTACCTGCCCAAGCTGGCGGCCTTCTTCGACCGTATTTTTGTGAACAGCTTTGGCCTGCCGTACAATACCGGCGCGCTGTTTTTCCTGGTGGGGCTGCTGGTGATGTGCTTCTGGGCGCTGTTTGTCACCCTCAAAAAGGGCCGGGTGTTCTGGAACAC
>CAMZCW010000243.1 GCA_947305045.1 uncultured Bacteroidales bacterium
CCACCGGCTAGACCTTCGAAGCCCCCGGCTTATTGGGCGGGGGCTATCCGGCAGCGTGCGAGCGCAGTGGCATGGTCCGGGGAGAGCACACCGGCTTTCCGGAGGGATTCCACGGTGCACTCGGAGGGGGCATGATGGGTGCGGAAAAGGACAATCCCGTGCGCCTCGCTGCGGGAGATGTACGGGTGCTTGGCTAAATCGGCCTCAGAAAGAGTCCAAAGGGCGAATCCCTCCGGCTCCGAACAGGTGATGAGGTCCTGCAGGCCGGTAAATTTTTCCTCGTCGAAGTGGTAAATTTCCATCAGCTGCTCCGCGCTGGAATAGCCGCCCAACTGCGTGCGGTACTGCACGATTTTCCCGGCAAAATACGGCCCAATCCCCGGGAGGTCCAGCAGCGCCACGCTGTCCGCTTTGTTGATGTCCAGGCGGGGAATGTCAATATACGGCTCCAGGCGGGCGTACACGCTGTCCGCCACCACATAGCTTTTGGCAAAGTCTGTGGGACGGCGGAATCGGCCACCCTTAAGCCTGTAATTCTCAATGGATTGCGCCTGCTTCTCGGAGAAGCCCAGCCGCTGAAGGTCTTCCACGGAAACGGTGTTGGGATTGAAGCGGAAGCTCTCCACCTGCCGGGGCAGTTTGGCGCGGACCTCCTTCACCGCTGCGGAGTGCGGCGCGTTGTGCCGCTCAGTGCGAGGAGATTTCTCGACTTCGCTCGAAATGACAGAGGGGCTCCGCCCTGAAATGACAGAGGGGCTTTGCCTACTTTTGTCATTCCGACCGACCGTGCCAATTTTGTCATTCCGACCGACCGGAGGGAGTGGAGGAATCTCCTCTCCGGGCCTCTCCGCGTACACGTACACCGTATCCGGCCGGTCCCGGTTGGCGGCGATACGCGTAACCGCGGCCTTGTGTACAAACAAGGCCACCTCATAACCGATAATCAGGAAAACCAGGGCAATGGCGCCCGTGACGAAACTCCCGTTAAGGCTGCTCCGTTTCTTCTTCCCCTCTTCCATAACGCTTCTGTTTAGTGGGTTTGACCGGCTGGGCGCCGGCTACTACAATGACAATTTCTCCTTTGGGCTCGTGCTCGCGGAACCAGGCAACTACTTCCGCAAGTGTTCCCCGCTTATGTTCCTCATGCAGCTTGGAAATTTCCCGTGCCACCGAGCAGCGGCGTTCCGGTCCAAAATACTGCATAAACTGTTCCAGGGTTTTTACCAGCCGGTATGGAGACTCATAAAAAAGCATGGTCCGCGTTTCCTCCGTCAGGGACTGCAGCAAGGTTTGCCGGCCTTTCTTCTGCGGGAGGAACCCTTCAAAGGCAAAACGGTCACACGGGAGGCCGCTGGAGACGATGGCCGGGATGCAGGCCGTTGCACCAGGAAGCGTCTGAACCTCAATGCCTTCCTCTGCGCAGGTGCGGGCCAGCAGGAACCCCGGATCCGAGATGCCGGGCGTTCCGGCGTCTGACACCAGCGCTACATTGAGCCCGCCCAGGATGCGCTCCTTCACCAGTTCCACGGTCTGATGCTCATTGTATTTGTGATGGCTCTGGAGGGGCCGATGGATGTCATAGTGCTTAAGCAGCACAGACGTGGTGCGGGTGTCCTCCGCCAGGATAAGATCCGCTTCCTTGAGCACACGGATGGCGCGCAAGGTCATATCCTCCAGGTTGCCGACAGGCGTGGGAACAATGTAAAGAATTCCGGCCATAAAATTTGACTTTATTCCATAAAGTGCTATCTTTGCATGAGTGATAACACCAAACAAAGGTACACAAATGTTTTTGGAAAACACAAAAAAATCGGGCTGCATTGAGGTTATTTGCGGTTCCATGTTCTCCGGAAAAACGGAGGAACTCATCAGAAGACTCAAACGCGCGCAGTTTGCGCAGCAAAAGATAGCTACTTTCAAGCCCACTATAGACAAACGTTACTCAGACCTGGACGTGGTCTCCCATGACTCTCATTCCATTTCCTGCACGCCTATCAAATCACCGTCACGCATGCTTCAGATAGGCCCGGATGTGCAGGTGGTGGGCATTGACGAGGCCCAGTTTTTTGACGACAGCATCATTGAGGTTTGCCAGGAACTGGCCAACCGCGGCGTGCGCGTTATCATCGCCGGCCTGGATACAGACTATCTGGGAAAACCTTTTGGCCCCATGCCCGGCCTCATGGCCATTGCGGAAGACGTGCAAAAGGTACACGCCATTTGCGTGAGTTGCGGCGCCCTGGCCAATCACAGTCATCGGCTTTCTGCCAGTAAAAAACTGGTGGTGCTGGGAGAAAAAGACACTTACGAGCCCCTCTGCCGCGAGTGTTATCAGCAGGCCCTTAAAGAAGACAATGAATAAAACCATACTACTATGAAAAAGATTACCCTGTTTGCAACCATTGCGGCAGCGGCCGTTTTCGGTTTTGCCGCCTGCCAGAAGGCAGAGGATGCACCTGCTCAGCAGGAGGAAATCCAGGCAGAAGAGCCTACCGTAAAAGCTGTAGCAAAAGTGCTCAACCAGACTGCAGAAGAACCGGAAGTACAAGATGCCGTTAAAAAACTCGTTTGGGATATCAACAAAGGCAGTGACTGGCATCACATGAGCCTTGCTGTCTCCGGCACAAATGCAGACGGAAATCCGGTAGAATACGTTTCCGGTGAAGTGGGTCTCATCAAGGGGGAGAGCTGCCTCCTGGAGATTGACCTGAACCTGGTGGTGGGCGGCATGATCCCCATCGCGGGCACGGTGGAGCCTGTTGGCCTTGGCATCAACTTTTCCAGGGCTCTCCTTGCCAAAACCGACGAGGACTGCGACAAGTACCTGGAGAAGGCCAACAAAGGCATCAATGTTTCCATTATGGGGGGTATGATGACCCTGGCCCTGATGCGCACCCAAGACGCAGAAGGTGCCCGCAAGATAGACCTCTTCCTGGTATCGGCCAATCCGGAAGACGAGCCTGTGGCCCTGTCCTCCCTCCTGGAGCTTCTGATGCCCAAGGAGTAGCACACGCTGCAAACACTCTTAAACCTCCGGTTTTCGCCGGAGGTTTTTATGTTTCCGCTGCACTTAGGTGGTAAAAGTTTTGCCACCCACAAGCAAAAAGGGTTCTTCGTCAATTTTCGTGCACATATTTTTTTGAGTAGAGGATGATTTTGATT
>CAMZCW010000244.1 GCA_947305045.1 uncultured Bacteroidales bacterium
CCACGCGGGAGGAAGTCACCATCGAGCCTGTAGAATATACCTGCAAAAAGCTCATTATCGCCACCGGCGGCCTGTCCTATCCCGGCACAGGCTCCACCGGCGACGGCTACATGTGGGCCGAGGAACTGGGTCACAGCATCGACGCATGCCTGCCTTCCTTAACTGCCCTTGTGCCAGTAGGATACAAGGAAAAAACGCCCCTCTCCGGGGAAATCAGGCAGGCCTTCCGTGGCCGCACCGTATATGGCAAAACCAAGGAGCGCACCATTGCGCCGCTCCCGTCCTGGTACCCCACCTTTGACAAGCACATCGAACGCGTCACTCCGCTGAGTGACCTCGGGGAACTCTTCAACGGCAACAACCTGGACAACGTCCAGCTCACCCTCTTTGTAAACGGCGAGGCCGTGCAGCAGGAGTTCGGCGACATCGAGTTCACCGATGGCGGCCTGGAAGGTCCGCTGGGCTTCATGGTGAGCCGCAAGGCCGTCAAGGCGCTGGTGGACGGGCAGAAAGTGAGCCTCGCCCTGGACCTGAAACCTGCCGTGGAGGAGGAAAAACTCAGTGCCGATATCCATGCCAAATGGGAAGAGGTGATTCATGACGAGCGTTCCAAAGGCCAGCCTTTCCAGAAGTTGTTCCGCATCATGCTGGGCAAGCTCATCCCCTGGAACATCACCCTGGCCTTCCTCAAGACCAATCCCAAGGTGAGCGTGGACACCCTCGCCGCCGCCCTCAAAAATTGGAAAATGGACATTGCCGGATTCGTGGGTTTCGAGCGTTGCGTGATCACCGCAGGCGGTATAAATACCTCGGAGGTAGTCGCTAAAACCCTGGAATCCAAGAAGCAGCCCGGCCTGTACTTTGCCGGCGAGGTACTGGATATGGATGCCGATACCGGCGGCTACAACCTGCAACTCGCCTTCAGCTCCGGCTACCTGGCCGGCGCATCCGCAGCAAAATCTTTACAATAAAATATGGACAAAAAATCGTACGCATTCGGAATGAGCGTGGCTTCCAGCTTCTACCAGCAGGGAATCCACGTGAACAACGTAGAAGACTTTCTCGCTGGCCTGAAGGCCATGCTCACGGGCGCTCAGCCCGCCATTAGCCTGGAAGAGGCCGGTGAAGCCCTGGAAGCCTTCTACAAAGAACTGGAAGAAGAAACCACTCAGCGTGCCTCGGAGGCCGGCGCCGCCGCCAAGGCGGAAGGGGAGAAGTTCCTGGCCCAGATGGCCAAGGACCCCGAGGTAAAAGCCACCAAGAGCGGCCTCATGTATAAGGTCATCAAGGAAGGCACCGGCCGCAAGCCCAAGGCGACGGACAAAGTGTACTGCCACTATGAGGGCACCTTCCCCAACGGGCAGGTGTTTGACAGCTCCTACAAGCGCGGGGAACCCATCGAGTTTGGCCTCAATCAGGTGATTAAGGGCTGGACGGAAGGCCTGCAGCTGATGAGCGAAGGTGCCAAGTATGAGCTCTATCTGCCTTACAATCTGGCCTATGGCGAGAGCGGCACCCGCGGCATTCCTCCCTGCAGCGCGCTCAAGTTTGTGGTGGAGCTGATAGAGGTAAGGTAGGAGATTTCTCCGCTCGCTTCGCTCGGTCGAAATGACAAACTGGATTCAGGCCATAGAGATTTTTGCAACGGTGACCGGCATGGCGTATGTGGTGCTGGAAATCCTGCAAAAGAATGCCATGTGGGTGCTGGGGATTTTCACCGGCATCGCCTGTGCCGTGAGTTTTGGCTTGCAGCATGTATGGGCATCCATGGGCCTGAATCTCTATTACGTGGGCATGTCCGTGGTGGGCCTTGTTCAATGGAAGAAGGCCAGCGAACAGGTGGGGAAAGGAGAAATCCATCTTCAGGCCATCCCCAAAAAGGTGGCCCTCTGGAGTGCGATCCTCATGGTAATAGGCTCCGTGGCCCTTATCCGGGTGCTTCGCCTCACCGGGGATGCCGCCCCGGTCCTGGACGGCACGGCGGCCGTGCTCAGCGTGATTGGCACCTGGTGGCTGGCCCAGAGTTATTTGCAGCAATGGCTGCTCTGGATTGTGGCCAATATCCTGTCCACCGCCCTTTGCATGAGCACCGGGCAATATTGGATGGCCGCATTGTATGCTCTGTACACAGCCTCAGCTGTTTACGGCTATTTTCACTGGAAAGGAAACGGTAAAATCGTGGAGGCATGAAAACGGTTATCATCGATTGCGGAGCCACCAAGGCAGACTGGTTGTCCAGTGACGGCACGCAGCTGCGTACGCCGGGCTTCAACCTGGCACAAACGCCTGCGGAGCAGCTCCGGACCATCCTGGATGCCGCCGCCCAACAGTTCCCGGATGTGGAAAGGCTATACCTGTATGCCGCCGGTCTGGTAGGGGAGTCCCCTGTGGATTTGGGTCGATGGTTCCCCAAGGCGGCCATCGAATATTCCTCCGACATGCTGGGCGCCGCCCGCGCTGTCTGCGGCAGCCGTCCGGGTATCGCCGCCATCATGGGCACCGGTGCCAACAGCTGCCAGTATAACGGTGAACAAATCACGGCACAAGTTCACTGCGGCGGATTCATCCTGGGCGACGAAGGCAGTGCCGCCGTGCTGGGCAAAAACTTCCTGGCAGACTTCTTGAAAGGCCTTGTGCCCGAGGACCTTGCACGGGAATTTGCCCAAACCTTCCCGGCCTCTTATGCGGAAATTGTCCGGCAGGTGTACCGCACGCCCGCACCGGCCCGGTACCTGGGCAGCCTGGCGCCCTTCGTGGTGTCCCACTATAAGACCAATGCATACGCCAAGGAGCTGGTGGACAAAAACTTCCGCGCCTTTTTTGAACGGACGGTGCAGCAATACGACCCGCTGCCGCTGGGCATTGTGGGTGGTTTTGGCTTCGCCTGCCGGGACATCCTGCAAAAGCTGGCGGCGGAATATGGCATTCCCCTTTCCCGTATCATCGCCTCTCCGCTGGAGGGCTTAAAACTGTACCATGGCCTATAAAGAGAATTACCCTTCCGTGCTACTGTCGGAGGCCGTAGAGGCCATCAGCTCGCTTCCCGGCGTGGGCCGGCGGAGCGCGCTGCGCCTGGCCCTGCACCTTTTGAAGCAACCGGCAGAGAACGTGCATCATTTCACGGAGGCCATCAATCATCTGCGGGACGACG
>CAMZCW010000245.1 GCA_947305045.1 uncultured Bacteroidales bacterium
CCATGCTTTCCAGCGCCGCTTCCAGCTATACGGTGGTCATGTTCATCAAGTATTGCTTCTACCTGGTAAATTCGCTCAACGGACTCCGTGTTTGGCATCGTCTGAGCCAAATGGAACAGAAATAAACGGGCCAGTTTCCGAAGTATAAAAATAATTACTATATTTGCATGTGTTTTGTCCGAACTAAGTAAAACGTAAAATATAAACTTAAAACCTAATCATTATGACAAAGGAAGAAATCGTAAAGCAGGTCAAGGATATCATCGTTGACAAGCTTGGTGTAGAGGAAAGCGCTGTGACTGAATCTGCCAGCTTCACCAATGACCTTGGCGCCGATTCTCTGGACACTGTGGAACTCCTGATGGAATTCGAGCGTGTGTTCGGCATTAAAATCCCCGATGAAGAAACCAGCGGTATCGCCACTGTCGGAGATGCCATCGCCAAGGTAGCCGAGAAAGTCGGTGCCTAACGACCAGACCAACAGTAAAAAAAATTCCCGAGCCTGACTTGACTCGGGAATTTTTTTATTCTTTGGGAATGGCGAAGACCAGCCGGAAACGCGGGCCGCCACTGTCGCTCAGGGTAAGCGGTCCATTGAGGACGGCTTTGTAGAAACGGTCTTTGTCCAGTTCCGTGGTGGTTGTGTAGGTGGTCTGGTTCTGGGCCGCCATCATCTGGGCCAGCATCATGTAGCTGTAGTAGTTGCTGTAGCTGTTGCCGTATCCGCCTGCGCCGCCGTAACCGCCGCCATAACCGCCACCGTACAGGCTGTTGTAGTAGCTGGCATACATGAGGTTCTGGTAGTAGGCACTCTGTTCCGCGGTTTGGCCGGAGGCGTTTTCCACCTGCTCCGTGTGGAGGGTGAGCAGCCAGATATCGGCCAGTCCCTTCTCGATGTCCTCCTGCGTCAGGTCCGAATCTCCTTTCCCGGGGTGCAGGATTTCCTGCATGTGGTAGGTGATGTCCGGGGAGTACATGAGGTTGGAGCGGTCAATGTTTCCCTGGTCCTCCGTACTTACGCTGGCGTCTGTCAGGCCGGCGAAGGTGGGGATTTCCACCCCGTCCCGTTTGATGATGGTGCGTACGGTAGGGCTGAGCATGTTGGGAAAAGCGTCCATTTTCCAGTATTTTTCCGGCATCTCGAACGGCAGGAGAATGCTGGCGCTGATAATGGAGGCTTTGCCCGGATCTCCGCCTTTCTCCAGAATGGCCTGGTGGGTTTTGCGCTGCAGCTCCACGGCCGATATGACCGGCTTGAGCCCGCCGCCGCCTTCTACCAGGATGACGCTTCCGGCCTGCTGGGCCGTGGTCTCGTGCGAGCACGTATTGAACGTGTATTGGGAAAATTTGGTATTCTTGTCAATGTAGGCGGCCTCATCCACAAATTCGGTCTCTCCGGGAACAAAGAAGAAGGAGGAATCTTTCCGTTCTCCGTTCCAGGTGCTGTTGACCGTGAGGAGGGCAATGTTCTCATTGCGCTGGTAGTAGCCGCTCACCACCGACAGGCAGGAGAATTCAAAGAGGTTGATTCGTCCGCCTGTCCCCTCGGGGACATCGGTGGTCATGTAAATGCCCGGCAGCTTGGCTACGTAATCTTTGTATTTGTCTATCTTTGCTTCCCGGTCTATCAGGGTGGGCCCCAGTTTCTTGATGGCATCTACGTATTTTTGGGCGAACTCCTGGGTGAAGCTGATGTCCAGGGCGCCCGTTCCGTTATAGGTGGGGGTTCCGGCCGTAATTCGATGTGTACTGTGCGCGATTCTGGTTCCGGTGGGGCGGCTGGAGCTGGGAAGCGAGTCCAGCAGTTCGTACACGTAGATATTCTGCATGATACGCTCCTGGGAGTCGTTTTCCACCGAGATGGTGTCCGAAGCAAAAAAGAGATTGAAGCTTACCGCTACGGGATTCTCTCCCAGGTCCATCTGGTCCGGGGCGGGGATGAGCGCGAAAGCGGCTTCACGGGTGGTGAGACCAAAGGTTTCGTCCCGGATGGCACCGATGGTAAGGTGGGCGTCCGAGTAGGCCGAGAGGTCACTGGAGGGCTTCATGACAATTTCCTGGATGGGAAAATCTACTGTATAGGTGTTGAGCAGGAGACTTTTGTCCACCAGCCCTTCCCCGAGGCTGTTGTCCACCTTTACGCAGCCGGGAATAACGAGGGCTGCGGCCAGACACAGTGCTAGGAATTTTTTCATTTCAAAAGCTTGTCGTAAAATGCATTATAGGCGTCCATGTAGGAGCCGTCCGCAAAACTTGCATCGTCGTAATCCAGGAGCGGAAGACCGCTCTTGCGGCTGTATTCCGCCAGGTTTTTATCTACATCCGGGCTGCCCAGGATGATGCCGTCGGAATACTGCACGGCAAGTTTAGCAAGATCTATGCCTGTGGAAGGTTCCGGCAGGGCGATATCCGCTGACCTGGCGCCGCCGAACTGCAGCGTTTGGGAAAATCCGGAGGAGAGAGGCTGCGCAGGCGTATCATCGAACAGCGACAGCACCACCTTGGCGTTGGTGAAGATGGGGTCGTCTTTGTAGGCTTTTTTCAGGTATAGCGGCAGCACGTGGGTAATCCAGCCGGAGCAGTGGACGATGTCCGGTGCCCAGCGGAGCTTTTTCACCGTTTCCAGTACACCGCGGGCAAAGAAGATGGCGCGCTCGCCATTGTCTCCGAAGAACTGGCCTTTTTCGTCGTGATAAATCTGTTTGCGGCGGAAATAATCTTCGTTGTCGATAAAATATACCTGGATGCGGGCGCTGGAAATGGAAGCCACCTTGATGACAAGGGGGCGGTCTACATCGGCAATGATAATGTTCATGCCCGACAGGCGGATGACTTCATGCAGTTGGTTTTTCCGCTCGTTGATGCAGCCGTAGCGGGGCATGAAAGCACGGATTTCCTTGTGTCTTTCCTGAATACCCTGGGGGAGTTCACGGCATACCTTGGCAATCCGGGTTTCCGGAAGGTAGGGAAACATTTCTGCGTTTATAAACAGAATCTTCTTTGCGGAATCTTCCATAATATTCTATTTTAGCAAACAAAGTTACGAATTTTTTTTGAGCTTTTCGGTGGTTTGGTTAACTTTGGGGCGAAATTAGGTGTGCTATGTCATCTCCCAAACGCAATATGGCCA
>CAMZCW010000246.1 GCA_947305045.1 uncultured Bacteroidales bacterium
GGCGTCCAGGTGCTGGAGATAAACGTGCCGAAGGTGCCTTTCACCAGCTCCGGTGACAGCGTTGTGAACTCCAACTTGCAGGCCTTCACCAGGAAATCCAGCGACCAGCCGCCCACCACGGAATAATAGGAGACAATCCACAGGGGCGTGAACACCATCAGAAGGCCGAACCATCGGCCCGCACGGCCGGGAACCAGCTTGCCTATCGCCGCCCGGCAATTGGCCCCGCTACTGCGGCCTATAATGGACTCAGCCAGAAAAATGGGGATGGACAGCAGCAGCACGAAGCCAATGTAAATGACAATGAAAGCGGCGCCTCCGTTCATACCCACCAGGTACGGGAAGCGCCAGATATTGCCCAGGCCGATAGCGGACCCAGCGAGGGCCAGGATCACCGCTGCTCTGCCGCCGAATTTTTCTCTGGAAGCCATACACGTTCGTTTTACAAACTGCAAAGATACGAATTTTCAGGAGATTCCTCGGCTTCGCTCTCCGGCGACAGCGGCCCTTCCGCTGCGCTCGCCCTGCCTCCGTACGCAAGAGAGGACTTATTTTACCAAAGTTCCACCATGCGCGCGTATATTCCGTATAATACGTCAAACGGTCTCCGTCATAAGTGTATGCTAACAACATGTACGAGTCTCCATGTGTAATCCGATAAAGTCCCTCTTGTCCAACTCGTTCCGCAGGATACGGTGAGAAGATGGTTCTACCAGAAAGTGATTCGTGCTGATAGTGGGAGGTATATTTGTAAAAGGTCGGTTTTAAGTGACACCAACCTTTTGCAGGTGCATTGCATAGCGTGTTCGTCCCCGAAAAAGGTGTCGTTCGTCCCTAATCAGTTGAAACATGATTTTTTTCGAAAATGTTTCAACCGATTCATAGGTTTTCTGACAAGCACTTCCTAAGTTTGCTGGCGCCGTTCAACGGTGGGCGGCAGTGAAAATTTGTGATTTATGGATAACGAAGCGAAAGTTTTGACGCCGGAGCAGTGGGAAAAGTACGCTCCCGTGTTGCAGGAAATGGAGAAGTACAGGAACCTTTCCAATGCAGAAAGTGATAAATATTGATAATCAGTGAGTTAGTGGCAGTGTGGTTCAAATATGGTTCAGAAAAAACAGGTAACACTTGTCACTAAAACGGACTAACTTTACCGTTACTTTCCGCATCGCAAATATCGCAAAAAATCTCCGGATATGAAAGAGAGGGCGGCTCCAAGATAGGGGCTGCCCTCGCATTTTTGATGGCCCGCGGTATGCGCTTCAGCGTTCCCGGGAGGTTCCTCCTTGTCCCGGTTATTTTGGGTTGTTTACTTCTTGTTTTGGTTTAGATGCGGCTCCTAAACATTAAAATTTACCGAAGTATTGTTAATAATCATAATGTTTAATAAAATCAGTTAAACACTCGGTTCGAGCCTCCCACGTGAGGAGACTCCGGCTTCTATATTGTTCCCCTTGCGGGGAGAATAACTACTTTTCAATTTGGCATTAGTGCCACCAGAATGACAAAGAACTATTCCACTGGTTAACACACAAATATAACACTTTATGCTATAGATCAGGGCAAAACTTTTCTATCTGTCCATCCCTTTCCTGAACCCCGGGGCTTTCCTGCGGTTCCACGCTTTTGTAGGTAAAATGGGGAAAAATTGTGTGTGAAGATATTTTTGTTGCATATTTTGGGATTTTTATTCTCAAAACTGGAATCGGAGGGGAATAAATTTGTAGCTATGAAAAACGCACTAATAATCATTTCAACTATTGCCCTTTTTCTCTCCTTCTCCGGCTATGCTCAGGAGCAGAAAATCAGGAACCGCTACGGTATGCCTCTTTACGAGAAAAAGGATGGCTCTTACAAGGTAAGCAAGCCCATGATGGAAATCCTTGGTGATGATATCCCGGACGACCTGCTGGTCCCGTGCAAGATAGGCCCGGCCATTCCGGCAAAGTTCACCACGGAAGCAGAAACCATAGAGGTGGTCTATAAGTCATATCCGGACCATGACCTTAAACTCTTCATTCACAAGTCGGCCATTACCAAGAAACCCACGCCGGTAATGTTTTTCATTCACGGCGGAGGATGGTATGGCGGAAGACCTGAATCCATGTTGCCGCAGGCAAAGTATGTTGCGCAGAATTCCGGAATGGCAGGCGTGAGCATCCAGTACTCACTGTGCGGCCAGAAGGGGATAGACATTGCGGCGGCCGTGCAGGACTGCCGTGACGCCGTCCAGTTTATCAGGGACCATGCGGCCGAGTACAATATCGATCCCGGAAGGATGGGATTCTCAGGGTCGTCGGCCGGCGGGCACCTTGCCGCTGTCCTGGCCATGACAGAGCCTGAAGCGAAAGTCCTTGTGGGATGGGTTGGAGCATACATGCCGGACCGCATGCTGGAGTACTGGCCCGGTGCAGACAAACACAACCTCCGTGAGTACTTTTACAACGGAGACCAGGAAAAGCTGGCCCCCTACCTCCCGGTAAAGCTTGTCCCCACGGACAGGCAGATTCCCTGCATCCTTTTCTTCGGAAGCGGAGACAACGTGGTTCTCCAGAACCAGCCGCGTGACTTTGCAGCAGCGCTTGAAGCTGCAGGACAGACGGTACAGCTGGAGTTCTATCCGTACTATACCCATGGCTTTGCAAGGTATTCAGACAAGAACGCAGAGGTGTGGAGAAAGTCGGTCAAATTCATCAAAACGTATATTTTCCAGAAATAATTAATAACCAACCATTATGAAAAGAGAAATCATTGCGGGACCAAGGGCCGCTTATCTGGCACCTGTAACAGAGGTGCTTTCCTTGTATGGCAGGAAGACTGTACTTACAGGCTCTCAGGATGCCCAAAACGATACTTGGGAAGAATTCGAATTTAATTTTGATGATTAATCTACCGGTGCTATGAAAAAGTTTTTTTCCTTTTTGACAATTGCGGCACTGGGTGTGCTGGCCTTGTCGTGTGCAAAAGAAATGGATGTAAATCAGGACAACACCGGAAAGAGCATCTCAAAGGTATTCACCGCAACACTTGAAAAAGACGATGATGTAACAAAGACGGAAATTCAGTCTGACAAGTCCGTCAACTGGTCTGTGGGAGACAAGATTCTTGCCGTATGGAACGGTGGCAG
>CAMZCW010000247.1 GCA_947305045.1 uncultured Bacteroidales bacterium
GAGAAGCGGCGGCCTTCACCCAGGTGGAGGTCGCAGCTGTCTGTAATGGCGAAGGCGGTGCCGTAGTCAGAGACCATGGAGACGTTGCGCCCGCCAAGGTCAAACAGGCGGGTGTATTCCATGAGGAGCCCCAGGTTGCCCACGGTATGGTCTTCCCGAAGCCCGGTGGCGCCCAGAATCACAATCTCGGTCACCTCCGGATGTTCCCGGAGAACCCAGCGCATGGCCTTGGTGAGGTCATTGTAGTCCTGCTCGGCCACGTGTACGATATAAGCGGCAAACTGTTCCTGCAGCGCCTGGGGCAGGGAATCCAGGTCTCCCACAACCGCCAGCGGCCGGGCGGCGGGATTGTGCGCGAGCCACTTCTCCAGCGCCCCGTCGCAGCACACCACCCCCTCTGCCGATTCCAGCAGATACAGCGGATACGGCTCCGTGGGGAATTGCCCGTTGCAAAGGATGACAAGGCTATTCATCTTCCTTGGGCGTAGCTTTCTGTATTTCGGCCTTGGAAGTGCCCTGGGTGCACACGTATGCGGCCGGGTTGCGGAAGCCCAGGAGGAAGGAACGCACGTCCATGCGTTTTTTACCGGAAAGTTGCAGGTCTGTAATGGCAATGGCACCGTCCTGCGTAGCCACGGCGAAGTAGGTTTTGCCGTCGCTGAGCACCGTTCCCGGCTCCCCGTGCAGGTCCATACGCATCTCCCCGAAGAACACCTTCAGCTGCAGCGCCGCTCCGGAAAGAGACACCAGTTCCGTAAAGGCACAAGGGTAGGGGGAGAGGCCCCGGATGAGGTTGTACACATGCTTGGTGGTGTCGTTCCAATCGATGTGCTGCAGTTCGCGCGTGAGCTTGGGCGCCGGCTTGAGAAGCTCGGAGCCCTGGATAAAGCTTCGCTGCACACGCAGCTCCACATTCTTTTGCACGATGCCTTCCACCGTCTCCAGCACCAGCGCAGACCCCAGTTCCATCAGTTTGTCGTGCAGGTCCCCGGCCGTATCCGTGGGCTCTACCCGGCATTCGGAACGCAGGATAATGCCGCCGGTATCAATCTTCTTGTCAATCATGAAAGTGGTGACACCGGTTATGTTCTCCCCGTTAATCACCGCCCAGTTGATGGGCGCGGCGCCGCGGTATTGCGGCAGCAGCGCCGCGTGGAGGTTGAAGGTGCCCAGCCTGGGCATGGTCCAAACCACCTCCGGCAGCATGCGGAAGCCCACCACCACGAAGAGGTCCGCCTTCCAGGCGGCAAGCGCCTTCAAGAAAGCTTCGTCCTTGAGTTTTTCCGGTTGCAGCAGCGGCAGGCCATGCTCTACAGCATATTTCTTGACGGCGCTCTCGTTCATCTTGAGGCCGCGGCCGGACGGCTTGTCCGGTACGGTGACAACCCCCACAATCTGGTGTCCGGCTTTGATAAGGGCATCCAGCGGGCCCACGGAGAATTCCGGGGTGCCCATATAGACAATACGTGTTTTTCGGAACATACGGAAGAATTTACTTTTGGCTTTACGGAAGCCGGATTTTACCAGGTCCACATTGAAGATACTGGCGTCCTGGATGGCCTTGATGGTAAGCCAGGTGCCTATCGGCGCCAATACAAAGGCCGACACAAACTTGCCCACAAACGCCGACGTGCTGCCATTGTTGGCCAGGCGTTCGCCGGTAATGTCCACCACCCAATAGAGCACGAAGAACAGCATGGAAACGATGGCCGGCATGCCCAGGCCGCCTTTTTTGAGGATGGCTCCTACAGGCGCGCCGATAAAGAACAGCAGCAGGCAGGCCAGCGCCTGCGCATACTTTTTCCAGATCTCTACGTCCGTGCGGTGAATCAGGTGGGTATAATCGGCCGAATCCATGATTTGCCCGTTGGCGACGTTCTGGTATTGGCGGGCGTTGCTGGCGGCGCTTTCCAGGCCGCGGAGCCGGGCGTTCTTGCTGGTCCAGGCGTCATCCGTCAGCGGCGTCATCACGGTAGTGGCTTTCGTGCGCCAGGCGGTATCCAGCTGATCCTTATGGCCGATATAGTTCTGCCGGCGGAACTCGTCCACATGCCGCTTGGTGCCCACGTCCACAAGGTTGGTGAGAGAGTCGTGCCCGTGACGAAGCTCCTGTAGGTTCATGGAGCGTACCTGTTCACCGTATCGGGCGCTGTCCGAGTGATGGAAGGCGTAGTTCTCCAGCGGAATCACCATTTCCTGGTTGTGGAAGCGGGTTCGCTGCAGGGCCAGGGTAGTGTCCCGGTATTTGCGCTTGTTGTCCTCCTGGTAGTTCACTCCGTCAAAGAGCTGGAACGTCAGGTAATCCTTGGCCTTGGACATCTTGATGATGCCGCTGTCGGCCACGGTAATGCGCGTATTACCCTTCCCCACGGTGTGGTCGTACACCTGGATGTTGTACATCATGCCCGTTTTCTTGTCGCGGTGCTCCACCCGCAGGATATACCCGTCAATGCCATTGTAGAACGTCCCCGTGGGGATTTTAATCTCGCTCTTGGTACGGCCGATATCGTCGCGCATGGTGTAAATCTGGTTGATGGAGTAGGGAACCAGGCGGTCGCCTACGTAAAAGGCGCCGATGGAGATCACCACGCTCACCAGGGTCATGGGCAGCAGCACCCGCGTGAGCGAGATGCCGGAGGCCTTGATGGCGGTGAGCTCGAACTTTTCGCCCATGTCGCCGAGCGTCATCATGGAACTGAGCAGGGTGGCCAGGGGGATGGCCAGCGGCAGCGTCTGGCAACTGCCCCACATCATGAATTCCAGGATGACCTTGAATTCCAGGCCCTTGCCAACCAGCTCGTCAATGTACAGCCACAAAAACTGCATGACCAGTATGAACGTCACAATCCCCAGGACCGAAAGGAACGGCCCCACGAAGGATTTGAGCAGGAACTGGTCAAGTTTTTTCATTACGCTGTTGCTACTTCTACAAGTTTATTCAGGGCTTCCGGGAGGCCTTCTACAAGACGGCCGCCGGCGGTTGCCAGGCCGGGCTGTCCGCCACCGCCGCCCTGGATGAACTTGGCGGCTTCACGGATGTCCTTGCCGGCATTCTTGCCCTTGGCTACCAGGTCATTGGAGTACATGAGCACCAGGTTGGGCTT
>CAMZCW010000248.1 GCA_947305045.1 uncultured Bacteroidales bacterium
GAAAGGCCAGCCTCGTCGCCCACGTAGACGAATTTGCCATCCTTCACGACAATGGCAGTCGCTTGCGGATTGTCTTTGTCCGCCGTGAAGATTTTCGCGTTTTTTATGATATGATCTGCCTTCATGTTTGTTATCCTTTGTTAAACCTGTTTCTATCGGCTCGCCTTATAGGCTGCAATGCGCTTTGCTACGTTGTCTTTGATGTTGTTGTAGAAGAGCGCGTAATCCTCGCCATGGCGGCCGTCAGGGCCAAAGAATGCCGTGGCTACCGCAGCCTTCTCTTCCGTCATTTTCTCTCCCTTGGCATGCGTCACCACCACGCCTCGGTCGGGGAATACCTGCGCGTCAGCGCCAATGTCCCCCATCTCCACCTCGCCGGTTTTCTCGTTCAGGAAGAGCGAACCCAGGTTCATGCTGGCTGGAGCGTAGGTGTCGTCCAGTTTCCAGTTGAGCGGGTTGATGCTCATGGAACCCGGTTGCAACACGCAGGTATTGGCATTCACCTCCCTGTTCTTGGGACCTTCGGTGTTCCAGGTGATGATGACGCCCGTGTCACACTCGCCTGTCGCAAACTTCATGTGCGGGTAGGCCTTGAACTCGTCCTTGGTGAAAGCGTATCCAATGGGGTAGGCGGCGATCATGCGCTTGTAGTAATCGGGATGCTCCGCAAAGTAGTGTTTGAGCACCATTTTGACAATGGCTGAGCCTTGGCTGTGGCCGGCAATGATGAATGGGCGGCCGTTGTTGTAATGTTCGAAGTAGTAGTCCAGCGCGGCTACGATGTCGCCATACGGCATATCTGCAATGGCTGCGTCAAAGATTCCGTCTCTCTTCCAAACCACTCCTGCATACCGCAAGCCCACTTGGCGGTAGTACGGCATGAACACGTTAGTTGAGTCCGCGTAAGCGGTTGCGTGCAGCAAGTATTCGCCCGCAGCTCCCTCCAACATTTCGGCGTTGTCCAAGTCCGCGTAATCGGGAGCGCCTTCTTCCATGCTGCCCATGATGTACTCGGTTGCATAAACGTAGAATGTGTCGAATTCCTTGGTGATTTCCGGAATCTGGTACCAGTTGGCTTTTTGGGAATAGTCGATGGGATTATTTTTGTTCATTGTTTGATAGTCTTTTAATTAGGCTTATTTGTTCATTTCATTTTCTTTCCACTGAAATACACTTCCTTCGGCATGTTACGGCTGAAGCCCTCGTGTTCTGCCGTGAGGAGGTCGTTGTCGAACACCAAGAAATCTGCGTCCTTTCCAGCCGTGATGGAGCCTTTGGTGGCCTCAATGCCCAGCTGTTTGGCACCGTTGATGGTGTAGCCCAAGAGCATCTGTTCAATGCTCATTCTCTCGTCCTCGGGCGGAAGTACCTCGGCACTTCTGGTGAAATCAGGAGCATTGGTCTTTTCCGTGATATGGCGGGTCATGCCCACTTCCATACCCAGATAGGGATTCCAGAGATCAAAAGCAAAGACCACGTTGTCGCAGGACCAGGTCACCAGGGCGCCGCTGTCCCAAAGCGTCTTGCAGCGGAACAGCTTGCGGGCCCGCGGCTCACCCAGCCAGGAAGCCCATAGCCTGTAGTCACCAGAATGCCACCAGGGCGTAAAGTTCGCGATCACGCCCAGTTTGGCAAAGCGGTCCAAATCCGCGTCGTCCTGCACTTCCAAGTGGGCGCAGGTGACCCGCATGCGGAACTTGTCGCCCACTTCCTTCCGGGCCAGCTCCACGGCGTCAAGCGCCACGCGGGAGGCTGCGGAGCCTACGGTGTGCATGTGAAGGTCCAGACCTTCCTCGTTGAGTTTGACCATCAGGGTGGCGAGGTCCTCCTTGTTGAAGGCGGTGGCTCCCATCTCATCGACATCCACGTATGGCGTCACCATGGCGGCGGTGTGAATCTTCTGGGTGCCGTCCATGAAAATCTTCATCGTATGGACCTTGAGGTGCTCCGTATCAAATTCCTGCCGTAAACGCTTGAGTTCCCTGAGGCCTTCCTCCGCCTGCCAGTTGGCGGCAATCACATAGCAGCCGTCAATATAGACCGGCAGTTTGCCCTGCTTGTCCATCTCTTTCAGGCGTTGGTACACCTTTTCGTGGAACTCCGGGAAGCCGGGAATGCCGGCATCGAACACCGCCGACACGCCGTTGCGGACAGAGAAGTCAATCCAGGACTGGAGCGCGGCGTCAATCTGCTCGTCGCTGAGGTCCATGGAACCGTCCAGGACGATGCGCACCTCCGCAGAGCCTTCAATGATGTAGCCGGTCAGCTTCCCGTTCTTGCGCTCATACACGCTCAGCCCCGGAACGGGATCCGGCGTTTCGTCGGTAATGCCATGGCGTTCCAGTACCCGGGAGTTCACCCAAACGCTGTGGAACTCCCCTTCCTGGATCTGTAGCTCCGCGTCAGGGCAGATGGCGTCCAAATCTTCTTTGGTGAGATTCTCGCCATTCAAGAACTTTTTCTCCAGGATGAAGCGATAGCACTGTTGGCCGGGATGCTTGCCAATATAGTCGGCCATATAGTCTAGGGCTTCCTGCTTGCCGTTGCAGGCAAAGCGTTCGCTCTCCGGGGCATAAGCGAAGCCTACAGGCAGCGTTACGTGCACGTGGCTGTCAAAGATGCCGGGCATGATGAACTTCCCGCCCATGTCGGTGACTTCGCCCTCATAGGCTGCGAGGCCAGCCTCGTCGCCCACATAGACAAATTTTCCGTCTTTGACCACTAAGGCTGTCGCCTGTGGATTGTTCAAGTCTGAAGTGAAGATTTTTGCGTTTTTGATGATTTTATCTGCTTTCATGATTGTTCGTTTGTTCGTTTTTATTGTTGTTTTGATTTGCGCGCGGCGAGGATATCCAAAAGGTAGCCGGGCGTGAAGAACTTGTCCATGAACTGGTAGTAGCCGAGCAAGGGGAGCACGGCCTTGTACTGGTCGGCCAGCAGGTCATGTTGGATACGAATGTCACCCGGTCCGGCGATGACCAGGACGTTCTGGTCGTCGGCCGAGTACGCCTTCCACTCGATTTGGTCTGTCGACGGGTTGCCGCAGCGTGCGAAATTGGTCCACATCTG
>CAMZCW010000249.1 GCA_947305045.1 uncultured Bacteroidales bacterium
TGATGGAATTGGTGAGCACCAGCAGCAGGGCAAATATGGTGACGCAGGCAACCGCAGCCAGTACAATGGCAGAGAGGCGGTTGCTCTCGACACCGAAGTAGGTGAGGAAGGGCATTTCGTCTTCCTGGAAGAACAGTTCGAAGGTGGAGGCCACGGAAATGATGGCCAGGATAATGTTCAGGAGGAACTCGCTGCGCATGGATTTGTAGTCCGACAGGTTGTGCAGGCTGTTGTCTACGTTTTCCATGAGGGCGGCCAGGCGCTCGTAATCGTCCCCCAGGCCCAGGCGGGCGGTGGTGCGGTCGAACATGACCTTGTGCGAGGGGAATTTGGAGTACTTGACCACGTCCAGCTGGGTGACCATCCGGGTGAGGCGCATGGACAGGGCAGCGTTGGCGCCAATCAGGTCCTGGGACGACTTTTTCTCTGCGTCGAGGGTGGACAGCACAACCGTATCTGTGGCCAGGCCGATGACATACTTCTTGGCCAGGATCATTTGCAGAATCAGGAGGTATTCCGGCCAGGAGACGTGGTAGTGGGCGCGTTCCTTGAGGTGCTCCACCCAGTTGACGCCTTCTTCTCCGGCGCCCCGGCGGCCGTAGGTCCCGATGACCACGCACAGGCTGCTGCCGGCGAGGACAAGGTCATCCGTGTCAATCGCGATGTTTTCCCCGCAAACTTCATCGTAGGCGGCCGGGTCCCGGTAGGGCCATTCTTCCGGATAAAGGGACAGCAGGCCGATGAGCTCGTTCTTGTGCTCCTCCCGGATATGGTCCACAATCTCTGCCTCCGACAGGCGGTCCGGCCGGTCCGAAGCAAAGAGGTCTGTGCCGTCCGGTTCCAGGTGCTGGATATTTTCCCATACATCTACCATGGCATAGTGGAGGTCATTGTCCACGGAGAAGGAACCGGGCGTCCAGCGGCGCAGGAGGCGCTTTCGCTCCGCGAGCGGAGTGTCTTCCTTGAAACGGGAGCAATGCTGGTAGATGAAGTTTTTGTAGCGGAGGGCCACGGCGTCGAAGCTGCGGCCGGTGCCAAGGTTCCCGATGGCTTCCGGCTTATCCAGCGGATTGCCCATGGCGTCCAGCCAGATGGCGTCCACGGCAAAATGGGTTTCGTAGTCGATGGCGGTTTTGTCGCTGCCTTCCTCCTTGGACCAGAATTCTGCGCTGAGCCAGTTGCTCAGAAAAGCGATGATGTGGTCTGTGGTGACCGGACGGGACAGCCGGCAGGCATGGCCATCGAAGAGGAAGCGGTAAGTGATGCTCACGGTATGGCCAAAGAACAGGTTCATCTCCACGTTGCAGTGGCCCTTGAGGGTGGCTTCGTAGATGGACTCGTCCGGGGCGGGCACGATGGGCATGGTAAAGTCAAAGCCCCTGAGACTGTATCGGCGCACATTTTCCTGGGCCGATGTTTTTTGCGGCAGGACAAAGATCTGGTTCTCGATATCCCGCTCCACCATGGCGATGGGCACCTTTAAGGCGTCCGCCTTCTCGATGTACACGCCGCGGCCTTCATCGTAGTCCTCGAAGCGGCTGTCCTGGACAGCATATTGCGGCAAGATGAACTCCTTGGTATGGTGCACGGAGAAAGTCTGGATGAAAACCACGGAAAACCCCGGGTAGGTGAGCATCTGTGACATGGCGTGTTGCTTTATTCTTTGTTCAAATATAGTGATAATTTTTAAATTGGGGAAACAATTGTTTTGTTGAATGAAAACATTTATATTTGTGAAAGTTAAAACTTCCGTATCATGAAAAAATGGTCCACCCTCTACTTAGATGTTGATTACTGCCCCTCCGACCCGGGCATCCGGAATTGGTTTTGTGACCGTACCCGTTTCACTCCCAAGGAGGTAAAGTCCGGGAAAAAACTCAGCTATGAGGACTCCGGTGGTTTGTTCGCCGTAATCACGGTAGTGGAGGCCAAGGCCAATAAGGTGGTGCTCCGTTACCGCGACCAGGAGTATACCATCAATGAAAACAAAACCACAGTCAAACTGGACGAGGGTGGCCGGAACTACACCAATTTCCTGCTGCACGCATGGCTGGAATTCCCGAAGGAAGAGGAAAAATAGATGGAATAGTATAATCCCTTAGTCAAAACCGATATGAAAGTAACACTCGAAACTTTAGCCGCTATTTACAAAATCTCCGTCCATCTGGCCAGTGCAGACGGACAGGTGAGCAGTAATGAAGTTCAGCACCTCTTTGACTTTTTTCAGAAGTTCGAAGGCTTGAGCCAGGATACGGTGCGCCAGTTGATGGACTATGGGGAGAAAATGGACCCGGCCCGAGCCCTGCAACTGATTGCTAACTCGGACGAAGAAGCCAAACAGGAAATTGCCAACGTCTTTGCACGGATTGTTTGCGAGGATGAATTCACCGATCAGGAGAAGGACCTATACTTCAAAATCAGTGAATACTGCGGTCTGCCGGACCCGGTAGGTGACATTGAGCCGGAGGATGAGGAAGAGGAGTATGAAGATGATGAGGAAGAGGAGGAGGAGGAGATTGATGAAGAAGACTGCATCGTTCCTGCTTTCTTTGTCGTGAATTACCATGGCATGGTGAGAACACAGCAGAGCGAGGCGGAGGACTGGGACACTCTGGGGAAACTGTTGGCAAAATGGATCCGTGCCGACCGTGTAGAGATCGTCCGTTTTACCCCGCCGCTGAATGCCCTTACGAGGGAGTTGGAGCTAAACAACCGTCATCTGGTGTTCATGGTGTCCCGCAATGGCTACGATGAGGAGGTAGGGGACAACATGCCCGCTACAATCCTTTATGGCGGTGGTTATCCCATTTACGGTAACGTGGTCTTCGCCCTGGAAACCGACGATGGATACGAGATCGAAGGCTTCCGCAGCCGCAGTCTCCTCTCCGAGGCCCTGGATGCCGTGAACGATGCGGTGGACGGCCTTCTCCGTTTCCCCGATTAAGTTTTTTACTGTAAATGCAAAAAAGAGACTGACTCGTCTGAATCAGTCTCTTTTCTTTTGAGTGAGGACACGCAGATTTGAACTGCGGACCTCTTGCCTGTCAAGCAAGCGCTCTA
>CAMZCW010000250.1 GCA_947305045.1 uncultured Bacteroidales bacterium
AATTAGCGCCCGCAGATATTCTTGAAGTCGCAGATGGCGCAGGTTTTGGCGTCCCTGGTGCGACGGAAGGGCACACTTGCATCGGTCATTTCGGAGAGCATGTCCCGGAGTTTTTCCCGCATCAGGCGGATAAACTCCGGGCTTTCCGCAACATCCGGAAGCGCACCGGTATAGAGTCGGCCTGTACTATAAATAGAATTGAGCACCCGCGCCCCTTTCAGCTTGGAATCGGCATGGGCAAAGAGTCCGTACACAAAGAGCTGAAGGGCGATTTTGGGCCGGCCGCTATTGGAATCGCCAAAGAGTTTCTCCACCACGCCGGCGGCATTGTCGTCCGTAATGAGGAGGTCATCGTCCTCCACCTTGCCCGTCTTGTAATCCACAATGCGCACCTCGCCCTCCTTATAGCTGTCCATCCGGTCGATATACCCCTTGATGCGGAAACCTTCAAAGGTGGTTTCCCGGCGCAGCTCCAGGCCGATGATCCGGAAGCCCGCCGAACCGGAACGGGCCAGCAGGTCGATATCGTGCTTGAGCGTAGCGCGCACATAGCCCAGCAACACTTCCTCCAGCACCAGGTTGCGGCCGCTCACCTCCACGCTATGCATCTCCTCCAGCACCGCTGCACGGATGAGCCGGCGCAACTTGTCCGTATCTTTTAGGGTGGCCTGAAGATAAGAGGGGGTCACCAGATCCCGCTTATAAAGCTGCTGCATCACCTTGTGAAATACGTTGCCCAGCATACCGGCGTCCAGCGACTCCGCCACCTCGTCCTCCGCCTTCAAATGTTCTACAAACTGATAGTAAAAGCGCGCCGGGCAGTACAGGTAGCTTTGCAGGACCGACGCAGACAATACCCCCTCCCGAATGGCCTGCACATGAGCCTCCGTCTTGGGAATGGCGTCCTCTACGGCAACCGGATGCATTTCCGCGCTGGCCACCAGGCGCTCGACAGGCAGATGGAAATGGTATTCCAGCTGTTTGATATAGCGGCTCTCCTCCCCCGAGTTCAGGCCTTCCGTCCGGCTGTCGTACAGCAGCCACACATGCTCCGCCCGCTGGATCATGCGGTAAAAATAATACGCCCAGACCGCATCCTGGTACTCATAAGTGGGCAGGCCAAAGCCCTTCCGCAACTCCGGCGGAATAAAGGACGATGAAAAACTCTTCCGCGGGAACATGCCCTCGTTGGCGCTCAGAATCACCAGGTTCCGGAAATCCAGAGCCCGGGTTTCCAGGGGCCCCATCACCTGCAAGCCCTGCAGCGGCTCCCCCCGGAACGGGACCGAAATCCCCTCCAGGCTGGCCTCCAGCATACGCAAATGCGTAGCCGGCAGCAGTTCCAGGTCAATCTCCTGCAAAATATTCAGTTGCGTATGGCAACGTTTGGCAAAATCCAGTTCCAGCAGCATGTCTTCCGCTGCCGACAACTGCCGCCCCACCAGTTCCACAATCTGGGAAAAATATCGCTCCAGCGCATGATTCTGCTCCACAGAAGCCCATGCGGGCTCCGTAACCACCACCTGGAAGAACAAGTCCAGCACCGGGCCGCCCTGCAAGTCCACAAGGGGAATATAATACTTGGCATCTGCCTTTACACGCGCCACAATAGCCGACTCTTCCTCCGACAACAACGCCCGGAACAGGCCGGAAGCAAATACCTCCCGCACCGCCCGGTGGTAGAAATACCACCCGTCCGGCCGTTTCCGCAAGCGGAGTTGCATCTGCCCCAGTGCCTGAAGCAGCGTATATACCGAACTGCCACGCATGGGATAGCCCATGGTCACGTTCACGTTGTCGTGCTGCGGCGGGATGGAATGCAGCAGCGGAAGCAGCAGGTTCTCGTCCGGGAGGACAAAGGCGGTCTCTACATCATTCCCGGTCCTGATCTCCTGGAGGATGTGGGCGGCCAGTTTGGCCTGGCCCACGGAAGAAGGCACGCTGACAACCGTAATATGGGGAAGGGGAAGTCCCCCCGGGTCTATGGGGAAAGCCTGCGGAAACGCCTGCACGTTCTTGCGCATGAACAAAGAAGCCTTATTGGCCGGGTCCTGGATTTGCGTGCTCACAAAGTCCCAGACAAACTGGGCCAGACCAGCATCCCGCATGCGGGACAGGAGCAGCCGTTCACACTCCGTCAGGGCATTCAGCCCCACAAAGACAAACTGCCTGGTTTCCGGGAAAACGGGAGAAAGCAAATCCACGGCAGGCGTCCCCCCCTTCAGGGCATCTGCCAGGCTGCGGTAAACCATGCCTTCGTATGCCATCCCTTTTTCCTGCAAGCGCTCACGGAAGAGCGTATAAAGCGGGAACAGCAGGTTCCATAGTTTCACAAAGCGGGTTTTTATCTCGCTCTCCTTCCCTTCCCGGAAATGGGACAGGAACTGTTCGATGGCTGCCCGCTGGTTTCCGCTCAGGTACTCATAGGAATCCTGGATGGCCTTGAAGTCCGACACATTCCGGAGCAGGTCCTCCGCATTCACCAGATACTTGTCTATGTCGTCAAAATCCTGCAGCATGACATCTCCCCAGAACACGAACTCATCCAGGGACTCCGCCTGCGGGTTGAGCGAGCGGTAACAGCTGTACAGCTCCAGCAACAGCCGGAGCCGGTCTGTCACGTTCACCTTATATACCGCGTAGAAAAAATCCTTGATGGTGTACATGGGCGGCACCGGGAGCGGCACGCCCCCACCCTGCTCTTTCACCCTCTCACCCAGATATTTACGAAAGAAAACCATCGACCTCCGGTTGGGAAAGACGAAGCAGTGGTGCTGTATGTCCGGGGCCTGGAAATAGTGCGCGGCCACCTGCGAAAGAAAAGCTGTCATACTTTTCCGCTAAATTAGCAAAAATATCCGAAATTTATTTATATTTGTAAACGGATCTTTTGAAAGATTCAAAACTAAACACAATAAAAGGAACTGATATGAAAAAGAAATTCAGATGTCTGGTGTGCGGATACGTACACGAAGGCGACAATCCCCCTGCAGAATGCCCTGTATGTCACGCCAAAGCAGAGAAATTTGTAGAGGTAAAAGAAG
>CAMZCW010000251.1 GCA_947305045.1 uncultured Bacteroidales bacterium
GACGAATTCGCTTCTACGGACAACGTGCGCGCTTTCCTGCAGCGCAACAGCGACCGCCAGTGGTCGGACAGCTGGTACAAGGGGGGCGATCTTCGCACCGTAAACCGTGATGTGGACACCTTCGTGGCAGAGAACAATGCCGGTGTTTCCCCGGTCTTCCAGTCCGGTACCACCTTCTTCGCCGCCCGTATCATGGAGCTGGCCAATGTGCCGGATTCCGTGTATGTGCGTCACATCATGCTGCAGGGCGCCAATGCCCGTCAAACCGCAGACAGCCTGCTTAACGTGGTGAACAAGAACAACTTCGCCATCCTGGCCATGCAGTATTCTGCAGACAAAGGCAACGCCTATGACGGCGAACAGGGCAACCTGGGCTGGATGACCCAGAACGCCATGATCCCGGGCTTCGAGTCCGTGCTCACTGCTGCCGTTGGCAAGCCTTACATTGTGAATACCCAGTATGGTACGCACATTGTGGAGGTAACCAAGACCACCAAGCCCGTTGCCAAGAAAAAAGTGGCCATCCTGGAAAAGGCCACCCTGCCCAGCAAGGAAACCTACGCAGACACCTATAACAAGGCTAACATCCTGGCCGTGCGTGCTGCCGGCAAGTATGCCAACTACAAGGCCGCCTGTGACTCCACCGGTACCTATTCCCGTTCCCTGACCATCAACGAGGGCACGGATTCTTACGGTGCCATCGGCCATGCCAAGGAAGTAACCCGTTGGGCCTTTGACAACAAGCCCGGCAAGGCTTCCGGCATCATCACCGTGGACAACAACTACTTCTTTGTAGTGGCTGTGAAGGCTGCCCACAAGGAGGGTTACGCCAAGGTGGACGAGGTATCCGAGGGTATCAAGAACCAGCTCTATCGTGAGAAGTACGCCGCCAAGCGCTGCGCGGATGTGGCGGGTGAAATTGCCGGTATCGGCTCGCTGGATGCCGTTGCGGAAAAGCTGGGTACCACGGTGTCTTCCCTGTCGGATGTCACCTTCTCCACCAACTCCGCTCCTTCCACCGAGCCCGCTTTCGTGGGTGCCGTGGCTGGCGCCAAGGAAGGGGTGATCAGCGGTCCTGTGGCCGGTGTCATGGGTACCTATGTGTTCCAGGTGAACGGCCGCGAGGTAGGTTCCTACTATACGGAAGATGACGCCAAGAGCGCTCAGGCCCGTCTGGATTCCTACCACGCCCAGATGCTTCTGCCGCTCATGACGGAGAAGCATGTGGATGACAACCGCGCCCGTTTCTATTAGCAGATTTACGCCCGGCCCCTGACCGGGCGTTTGTTCGTCATGCCCGGCCTTGGACCGGGCATCTTTTTTCTTGTCATTCTGAACGAAGTGAAGAATCTATGTCATTAAAATGTGGAATCGTCGGATTGCCCAATGTGGGCAAATCCACCCTGTTTAACTGTGTGAGCTCCGGGAAGGCCCAGAGCGCCAATTTCCCTTTTTGCACCATCGACCCCAATGTGGGTTCCACCAATGTGCCGGACAAGCGCCTGGAGGTGCTTACAGACATTTGCCAGCCCAAGCGCACCATTCCCGCTACCGTGGAAATTGTTGACATCGCCGGCCTGGTGAAGGGGGCTTCACGCGGGGAGGGCCTGGGCAATCAGTTCCTGGCGAATATTCGTGAAACCGATGCCATCCTGCATGTGCTGCGTTGCTTCGATGACGGGAATATCGTCCATGTGGATGGTTCCGTGGATCCGGTGCGGGACAAGGAAGTGGTGGATGCGGAGCTGCAGATCAAGGATCTGGAGACGGTGGAAAACCGCATCAAGAAGGTAGAGAAAATGGCCACTACCGGCGGGGATAAGGAAGCCAAAAAACTGCTGTCTTTGCTGCTGCGGTACAAGGCGGTTCTGGAGCAGGGGCGCTCCTGCCGCGAGGTGGTTCCGGAGAATGCAGAGGAAGAGCAAATGGCTAAGGATCTGTTCCTTATCACTAACAAGCCGGTAATGTATGTGTGCAACGTGGACGAGGCTTCTGCGGCTACCGGCAACGCTTATGTGGAGGCTGTCCGGGCTGCCGTTGCGGCGGAGAACGCCCAGATTTTGGTGATTGCCGCCAAAACGGAGGCGGAAATTGCCGAGATTGAGGACTACGAGGACAGGCAGATGTTCCTGGAGGAGATGGGCCTGCAGGAGAGCGGCGTGGTGCGTCTCATCCAGAGCGCCTATAAGCTGCTGGGGCTGCGTACCTTCTTCACGGCAGGAGCTGACGAATGCCGCGCCTGGACCATCAAGGCCGGGGACAAGGCTCCCCGCGCCGCCGGTGTCATCCACACGGACTTCGAGCGTGGCTTCATCCGGGCGGAGGTTATCAAATACGAAGACTTTGTCCACTACAAAACGGAAGCCGCCGTCCGCGCCGCCGGCAAGATGGGCATCGAAGGCAAGGACTACGTTGTCCAGGACGGTGATATCATGCACTTCCTCTTTAACGTGTAGGTTGTCATACCGAGGCCTTCCTCTTGTCATACCGAGGCCGCAGGCCGAGTGTATCTCCTTCCTCGCGTGACAGCTAACACTCTTTCTATCAGATATTTACGGTACAATCCTCGTTCGAATTTTGAACGAGGATTGTTGTGTAAGGTGCAGAGTATCAGTGTTTTAACTGTCACAAGGTGAAAAACCGTGTTGTGATTGCTATCTTGTTGATAATCAATCGCTTCCCGTATAATCCTCGTTCAAAATCTGAACGAGGATTATATTATAAGTTACGGAATATCAATTGATTAGCTGTCACGAGCCAGAGGGGTGTTTTGGGAGAAGTTGTAACTTTGGAGCGTGAGACGATGGATAATGGTCATAGTAGGGTGTATGGTGGTGTCCGGACAGGGTGGACTGTTTGGGCTAGGAGGGCAGGCTGGACGTCAGGGGCGGGATGGATATGGAGGACAGGAAGAAGGGGGATATGGGGGAGCGGACCCGCTGCGGGTGATGTTTTGGAACCTGGAGAATTTCTTTGACAACCGGAACGATTCCACCAGTGTGTCGGACGCGGAGTTTTCCAG
>CAMZCW010000252.1 GCA_947305045.1 uncultured Bacteroidales bacterium
GCCACAATGCGGTCGTACGGGGTGCGGGTTTTGTTGAAGTCCCGGAATTCCTGGGACACCTTTTCCAGGGCATAGCTGATGTCGAAGGTGTAGTCCTGCTTCTGGGAATACAGCATCAGGGACAGGTCGTTACACTTTTTGACGATGCCCACCATGCGCTTGCGCTGGACAGCGTACTTGCTTTCCATCCGCGCCTGGGTTTTTCCCATCTGCCGATAGTCGTGATACAGTTCCCGGCGCAGGTTGGACAGCGTTGCATCCAGATCCATGCCTGTAAACACGGCCATGGCCGGCACTGCGATGGCAAAAAGCCCTACCAGAATGCTGAGAAGTTTACGTTTTTTCATACCAAGGCAAGTTACAACTATCTGCTAATAGAAAGCAGATTGCCAAAGATATGAAAAAATCGGTGGAATATCAAGCCTCGCCCCGGCCCTGCGATGACTAGTTTTGGTCCCCTTTCTTGTTGAGCAGATAGATGCTGCCCACCACAAGCCCCGCCACTATCAGGAAGGCCAGGGTGGTGTTAAAGCCGTCCCCATACTTGAGCTTCAGGTACAGGACGCCATAATTGAGGCCGAAGAGGACCAAGCCCCCGGCCAGGGACGCTCCAATCGCCCGCACGGTGCCGCCGGGGTTGTCCTTCCAGGTCTGTTCCTTCAGGATTTTCCGGCCAATCACCGCCACGGGAACAAGGCCGATAACCCCCGCCAGCGCCAGCAGGAGCGTTTTCCGGGCCCGGGCGGCCGCCTGCGCCTCCTGCGCCAGCCTTTCGGCATCCTCAAAGCGCTCCAGGACAGCCCGCGTCTCCGGGGTAATGTATTCCTCGTACAGCTCTTCCGGGGACTGCGCACCGGCAGACCAGCCCATCAGCAGCGTCAGAAGGAATAAATAGCGTCTCATTCGAAATCGTAATAAGCGGCTGTCTCGAAATCAAAATCAGCAGCGGTGAGAATGTTCCTGCTGTCTCCCGGCAGGTCGGCATCGTGCTCCTTGAGGAAGTGCTCGGCCAGGAGAATGTCCGGAATGGCAGTCCATTCGCTGTAGGCCACCAGGACCACGATCATATTGCCTTCTTTCAAAGCGTCCTCGGCCACAGGCATTCCTTGATAGGCCTGCCAGGCGGGCCTATCACAGGGAACATAACGGTCCAGGAAAATCGGGTAGCTGTCGTCCCAGCCTTCCGGCATATAGAAGACCATCTTATAGCGGGACGATGTATCCTCTCCGGCATACAGGACGTCTGCCGTCACGACATAGTCCTTGAAGCTCTCGTCCTCAAAGACCAAGCGGCAAAGCCAGGATTCGCCAATTTCCACATTGGAGAAACTGCCTTTTTCCTTGCAGCCGGCAAGGAGCAGCAAGGCAAGGGGAAGCAGATAAAGCAAGCGTTTCATAGGGCTATTCTTTGACTAAACGTACAGGGTACCTTCTTTGGCCCAGGCTGGTCTCGCCCAGTTCCTCCCAGGTGTAATAACCATCCCGATTGGGGGCCTTTAACAGGGGGTTCAGGATAATCACTTTGAGATAGCAGCCATCCGAACCCGCTATGCCGAATTCCCTTGCCGAGCGGCTGCCAATGGGATAAAGGAAGCACACGCTGTTGCCGTTTTTCCCGGTAAAGACCACCCACTCTTCCCCGTCTTTGTCCTGGGCAGACTGCGTGCAGTTTTCACGGAGCTCCTTGATTTCCGCCAGCGTGGGCATTCTCCATCCTTCAGGGATGTCCACTTCCGGACCGATGTCTTCAGCAGCCCACTTAACGCTGAGCCCAAGGTCCACTGCCTTGGGTGCCTCCTGGGCGCAAGCGTACACCGCGCCCAGAAGCATGATAAGTATTAAATATAGTTTTTTCATAGGCTTAATCATCTACTTTGCCCGTTCCGCGACAGTCGGGGCAGCTCCACTCCTTGATACCTGTCTGGCCACACTGGCTGCAGGGCTGATTGCCGGCGCCACCGCAACTGGTGCAATTGATGGAACCGGTCCCGGAACAGCGGTCGCATTTGATGGAGCCGTCTCCGCCGCAGTAACGGCATTCGTCATTACGTCCACGGCAATGCGGGCAGGTGTAACTTCCGCCACCGCCGCATGCTGTACAGCGGATGCTCTTGTGGCCATTACAAAGGGAGCAGTCTCTCCATCCGCGTCCTCCGCAGAAGGAGCAGTTTTCGGTAAGTTTTCCGGTGCCGTTGCATCGGGAGCACTCGCGGTCACCGGCGCCCATAGCGGTGAGCAGGGTAAGCCCCGCCAACACCATCACAAGTGCAATAATCTTTTTCATACGCATTTCGTTTTTATAAAAATCGATTTCTCGTCCTCAAAAACGACCATTTTTAAGGATGAGACCGGGGTTTTGCCCTTCTCGTCCTTGTTTTGGGCCCTTTTTAAGGACGAGAGGCATTAGTCCACCAGGGAGCCGTCGCCAGGGTCCAGGTGGTGCCAGGAGCCGTCTTCCAGCTGGATGTACAGGCTGGGTTCTTCCTTGAACTTCCAATCCTTCAGGTCGTTGTACAGGCGTTCTCCTTCTAAGTTAAAGATGGAATAACCTTCTTTATCTTTGGGGTGGAATGCACCAAGTATGAGCTTATGGCCGGGGATAACCCTGAAAATAGTGTAACGGGCTTCCCAGAGGTAGGCCACATCAAGCGCATCGCCCGAGACCACTACAGGGACAAGTTTATCATCTTCTATTCTGAATACGCCGGCTCCCCGGATGAGCCATTTTTGCTTGGGATTCTCCACTCCCTTGTCATATCGGTAGCCGTTCCCTACAACCACCAGCCCCTGCGCCTCCGGGACATAGTCTTCTCCCTGGATAAAATCTACGTCAGTATTGGGAAGGAAGACCAGTGAACCTTCCTTGTTCTTGAGCTTGGGAGCGGTAACCCAGACACCGGTAGCATTGTCCCAGATAGCCGACACAACTGCCTCACTGGTCCATTTGTCTTTGGTCAGTTTGATTTCATAATTGCCGTACTTTTTCCCCAGGTTTTCATTTTTCATCTGGGCAAA
>CAMZCW010000253.1 GCA_947305045.1 uncultured Bacteroidales bacterium
ACCCGCGAGTGCGACGTGGTGGAGGAAATCCTCCGCATCTACGGCTACAACAACATTGAACTGCCGCAGAACCTGCGTATGAGCGTGAACCCTTCGCAGCAGCCGGATCCGGAAGCCACCCGCAACGCCATTTCCAACTGGCTGGCGGCCAATGGCTTTGTGGAAACCATGAACAACTCCCTTACCAAGGAAGACTATTACACCAAGCTGGAAACCTACCCGGCTTCCCGCTGCGTGTACATTGTGAACCCGCTGTCGCAGGATCTCAACGTGATGCGCCAGACCCTGCTGCTGAACGGCCTGGAGGTGGTGGCGTATAATTTGAACCGGCAGGCAACGGCCCTTCGTTTCTTCGAGTACGGCTCTGTGTATCAGCGCCTTCCGGAAGGGGACGGCACCACGCTGGCAAGCTATGAGGAGCATCGCTGCTTCTCGCTGTTCCTGAGCGGTACGTCGGACAAGGTGTGGCGTAGCCCCGCCCAAAAGTCCAACTTCTTCCAGCTCAAAGGCTATGTGGAGGCCCTGATGGCCCGTTACCGGATCGATGTAAGCTCGCTCCAGATGGGCAGCGCCCCCGCCGATATTTTCTCTGAAGGCATTACCTATAGCCTGCCGGGCAAGGAGCCCAAGCTCCTGGCTACACTGGGCTGCATGCATCCCGCACTGTGCAAGCGTTTTGGCGTCAAACAGCCGGTCTATGCCGCAGAAATCAACTGGGAAGTGCTCTTTAGCCTCATCAAGCGCGACAAATTCTCCTTCAAGGAGTTGCCTCGCTTCCCGGAGGTACGCCGGGACCTGGCTCTCCTGCTGGATGAGTCCGTTACCTATGCCGATGTCCGCAAAACCGCCCTCCGTGCCGGTAAGAAGCTCATCAAGAGCATTACCCTCTTTGATGTTTACCGCGGGGAGAAGATTCTCTTCGGGAAAAAGCAGTACGCCCTTAACTTCGTGCTTCAGGATCCGGAGCATACGCTCACGGACCAGGAGGTGGAAAAGACCATGGAACGCGTGCTGGAGGCCTTGAAGAACGAGTTAGGAGCCATTCTTCGCTAATGCGCCGGGCCCTTCATATCGTCCTTGCCGTGCTGCTGGTGGCCGCTTGCGGTCCCCATCGCATCCCCAGTGACGACATGGAGGACATCCTGTACCGCATGCTGGTACAGGACCAGCAAATCAAGCAGGACCCGAAGTTGCGGCAGCAGGCCGATACCATGCTGGTGTACGAGGGAATTTTCCAGACGTACGGTTACAATACCGATGACTTTCTGTTCAGTTTGGAGTACTACCTGGAGGAACCGGCCCGCATGGAAAAAGTGATGGAGAAGGTGGCGGACCGCCTGGGAGCGGAGGCCAGGCAGCTGCAAAAAGAGATAGATTTGGAGAACTGGCGTGCAAAAATGCTGCGGATTTACAAGATGGAGCCGGATACCACCTGGCCCAAACCGCCGGTGCGTCCGGTAGATACCCTGCTGGTTCGTATGGGAAAAGACACGGTGCGGCTGGTGCTGCCGCCGGATTCCCTGCCGGAATACCCCCAGGATTCGCTTCTGTTTGTCAGAGACTCGCTTCTGCCGGTAAAGGATACGCTTGTTCCGGTAAAAGATACGCTCGCTCCGGCCAAGGATACGCTCCCGCCTGCCAAAAATCGTTTTCGCCCTGCAAAAGCTTTAAAATGAGACGATTCGCTGCAAAATACGTGTACACGCTCACGGAGGTGGAACCCTTGAGGAATGCCTTCGTAGAGCTGGCCGATGACGGCACGGTGCTCCGAGTGGGCTCCTGCGAGGCAGGGGAGGAGGTGCTGGATGGCGCCCTGGTGCCGGGCTTTGTCAACGCCCACTGCCATGTGGAACTCTCCTACATGAAGGGCCTTTTCCGTAAAGGGACGGGCATGGCGGGTTTTATCGACCAAATCAATGCCCTCAGGGACACGTTCTCGCTGGAGGACAAGGTGCGCATGCTCAAAGAGGCCATGGACCAGTTGTGGGCGCAGGGCGTGGTTGCCATGGCGGATATTTCCAACTGTGCCGATTCTTTTGCGGTGAAGGCCGCCCATCTCCTGTACACCCGTACTTTCCTGGAGGTGTTCGGGGCCGACACCTCGGCCTGCCACGCCGTGATGGAAGGCGTTCGGGAGCTGCAGGCGAAGGCTGTTGGTTTGGGCCTGGACGCCGCCCCTACGCCGCATTCCTGCTATACCATGAGTCCGGAACTGGTGAGCGCCTCTTCCGCGGCAGGCTTGGAAAGCGGCTATCTTTCCTTCCACAGCGAGGAGTCCGACGAAGAGGAGCAGATGATGAAAACGGGTAGCGGTCCCATGTGGGACAACCGCGTGGCCAATGGCATTCCCACGCCGCCGGTTACCGGTACCACGTCGCTGGAATATTTCCTGGACCGCCTGCGGGCCGCCGGGCTGCCGGATCCGGTTCCGGGGCATGTCCTGCTGGTACATGAGTGCTGTCTGACGGCGGAAGGTGCTGCCCTGGCCCGTGAACGGCTTGCACAGCCTTTCCTGGCGGTTTGTCCGCTCTCCAACCTGTTTATTCACAATATGTTGCCGCCTATTCCCGTCATGCGTGCGAGTGGCATTCCCATCTGTGTGGGGACGGATTCGCTCTCGTCCAACGATGAGCTGAACATGGTGGCGGAGCTCTATACCCTGCAGGAGGCGTTCCCGGAGGTCCCGCTTGGAGAGCTGCTCCAGTGGTCCTGCCTTAACGGCGCCCGTTTCCTGGGCAAGGAGGCGGTCCTTGGCAGCATCGAACCGGGGAAGAAGCCCGGCCTGGTGCTCATCTCTGAGATTGCCGGTCAGGTCGGCAATGACGGTGTGTCCTGCCCGGCCCCGACCGGGCATCTCCGCCTCACGTCTCACTCTAAATCCATACGCCTATGATGCGGGAAACTACGGTTTTCGGCCCTATTTTCAGCCGGCGTCTGGGCAGTTCGCTGGGTATCAACCTCTTGCCGGAACGGGGAAAAGTTTGTAACTTTGACTGCGTGTACTGTGA
>CAMZCW010000254.1 GCA_947305045.1 uncultured Bacteroidales bacterium
GGGTCAATCACGCCGACCTGTTCCGCGTCAAGGGCATCGGCCCGCAGTTCTCCGAACTGCTCGAGGCCGCCGGTGTGGACACCGTGAAGGAACTCCGCAACCGCAATGCGGCCAACCTCGCCGCCAAAATGCTGGAAATCAACGAGGCCAAGCACCTGTGCAAGCGCACTCCCGTGGAGAAGGAAATCCAGAAGTACATTGACGCCGCCAAGGCCCTGGAGCCGGTAGTTACCTACTAGTTCTTACTAACTACAAAAGCAGATTCCTCGACCTTGCTTGTCCTTCCGAGCGCAGTCGGGGAACCTTTTTTTGTCTAATTGGGTGGAATGCGTTAATTTTGTGGTATGGCAATCTGGATTGTACTTCCTATTCTTACGCTCCTGATGTTTGACTTGGGGCTGTCACTGAGGTTCAGTGACTTTGGTAAGGTGTTTGCCCACCCGTGGCCAATTGTGGTGGCGCTGCTGGGGCAGCTGGTGCTGCTTCCGGCCATTGCGCTGGGGCTGGCTTGGGCGTTCAGGCTGGAACCGGTGTTTTTTATCGGCCTTATCCTTATCGCCTGCTGTCCGGGCGGGAGTTCGTCCAATGTGTTTTCCAAGCTGGCCGGCGGCGATGTGGCGCTTTCCGTTACGCTTACCGCGCTCAGCAGCGTTATCACGCTCTTTACCATTCCTTTTATCATGAGTGTAGCAACCAACATGGTAGGGGAGAGCGTGGGTATCAGCCTGCCGGTGGGCAACCTCATCAAGCAGAATTTGCTCTTGATGCTCCTGCCGGTACTGCTGGGAATCGGCCTGCATTATGCCGCGCCCAAAGCGGCGGAAAAGACGGACAAGGTGCTGGGAAGGCTCGCGTTCCCGCTCCTGCTGGTGCTCATCACGGTTTTCTATGTCCAGCATCACCAGACCATCCTGGATAATATTGGCATTCTGGGCCTATGCGTCACGGCGCTTATCCTGGTAGCGATTGGCTGCTCGTCCCTCCTGTCCAGGCTGGTCAGGACGGATGCCCGGCAGCACCGTACGGTGGTCATTGAGGTGGGCATGCAAAATGCCGCGCAGGCTATTGCCATCGCCTCCAGTCCGTACATTTTTGCCAATGAAAAAATGGCCATTCCGGCCATCCTGTATTCGCTGATGATGAACGTGGTCCTGCTCATCTATGTGGGGATCGTCCGGAAACGATAATCTTTCATGTGCCTATGGAAACGCCTCAAAATGAATCGATTCTTATTGATGCCGGTGCCGTTGTAAGAAAAGTGAACCACGGGAAGCTGTTCCCGCGGCCGGTCATGTGGTTCATCCGCAAACTCATTCACGAGGAAGACTTCAACCGGAATTTCTCTAAGGGGAAGGTGGGGCCGGACTTTGTGTTCGATTTCTTTAAGGACCTGGGCGTAAGCTTGGAGGTGACAGGGGAGGAAAATATCCCTTCCGAGGGCCTCTTTACTTTTGCTTCCAACCATCCGCTGGGCGGAGCCGATGCCGGGCTGGAAGTAGCCTGGCTGGCGCGCAAATATAAGGACAATGTGATTGTACCGGCCAATAATTTTCTCCTGCACATCAAGCAGTTACACCATTATCTGATTCCGGTGAACAAACTGGGGAACGCCCAGTCCCGGGAACTGGCGGTCCTGCTGGACCAGGCTTTTCGCAGCGACAGGCAGGTGTTGTATTTCCCGGCCGGCGCCTGCTCCCGTAAAACCGGCGGGCAGATTATGGACCTGGAGTGGAAAAAGACGTTCATTACCAAAAGCCGAGAAACGCAGCGGGATGTAATTCCCGTCTGGTTCTCCGGCCACAACTCCAAGCGCTTCTACCGCATTGCGGCATTCCGTAAATTCTTCAAAATCAAGCTAAACTTGGAAATGCTCACCCTCCCGGACGAGCTTTTCCGCTACCGTGGGCAGCACTTCAAGATGGTCATCGGCAAGCCCATTCCCTGGCAAACCTTTACCCCGGAGCGCACCGATGTCCAGTGGGCCCAGTACGTCCGCGAACAAGTGTACGCCCTGAAACAGGACTAAAAAACAAGGACCGCCTTGCATCCAAACAGCGATTACTCCTTCTTCAACTCTATCGCCGGATTCGTCTTCGCCGCCTTCAGCGGCTGCCAGAGGACGGTTCCAAAGGCGATGGCCAGCGGGATACCGATGGCGCAGGCAATGCCGGTCTTATCGGCCCCAAACAGCCTCCGCGTAGCCATTTCCTTGGCCCGTTTGCCCGTAAGCGCCAGACTCAGGTTCACATAGTTGAAAACGGTCGATAAGAGGAGCAGCAGAACAACCACCGTCAGGAGCCTGAGCATCTGGGCGTTGCCCTGACGGGTGAGTCCATTGCTGTTGCCAGTAGTGAAGAAAGCTTCATCCATCCGGTACGCTTTCCACGCGTTCACCTTCTCCGGACTCCAGTTGGCATCGTAGTTCTTGTGCATCAGCGCCTTCACCTTGGCTTGCACATCGGCAGGGTCCGCATCTTCGCGGACACGTAACCAGGTGGTATAGTTGCCGATGCTGTTGAAAGCCTTGCTCTGCTCGGCGGCCCAGGCTCCCGAAATGTGCGTAATGATGTCGTAGGGCATGAAGAAGGTGCCGTCAAAGTCGGCAAAAACCCCTTCGATGATGTGATTGGATTGGTCCACGTTGATGACTTTGCCGACGAGACTCCCGGTCAAGCCGGGAGTGACGGTGGCGTCATTGCCGACCTGATCGGCAATCTTCAGGGCCAGGGACTCACTAATGAGGATGTCCTCCTTCCCAACAAAATCGTCTGCACTTCCTTCTACCAGACGATACTCCGGGAACACCTTGAAGAAGTCGGCATCGGCCTCCATTCCGGAGCACTGGAGCAACTGGTCACCCTGGCGGATGAGCGGCTGCCACAGCATGGCGGCACGGGTTGCCGCCTGAACCTCCGGGATATTCATCTCCAGTTCTTCTTTGTCCCAATAGGTCAGCCCCAGGAACTCATTGGTTCCCAGCAC
>CAMZCW010000255.1 GCA_947305045.1 uncultured Bacteroidales bacterium
GGCAAACTCCAGTTTAACTACAAGGCCAATCCGCTTTCCCATACCCGTCACGGCAGCATTACCGTAAGCTATACGGATGCCTTTGGCAATCTGCTGCTCATCCCCTTCCAGGTGAGCCAGCTTTCCAATGCCGATTCGGCCGGTGAAACCCTTTCCCTGCAGGAATTCTGTGCCCTGGCAACGGAAGAGGGAACGGAACTGGAGAACGACCTGGTCATTGAAGGCATCGTGGTGAGCGACAAGGAGAACGGCAACTGCGGTGACAATACGCAGCTGTCCGTCACGTCCATTGACTATACCGTATGCGAACGGACCATCTATCTGGAGGCGCTGGATGGCTCCAAGGGCCTGTGTATGATAACCAAGACGGCCGACGACAATGTCTTTGCCCAGGGCGACCGGGTAAAATGGTGTGTCCGGGGTGCCGTGCTGTACAAATCCCGGGTGGTGAATCCGGAGACGGATCCCGTGTTCTATACGCTTTCCGGCGTAAAGGGCAACATGGCCTTGGAATGCGAGTCGCTGGGCCGTGAGGGCATTCCCATGAAGCAAAAGTACATTGGCGCCATTGACGATGACGACATTTTCACCTACGTGACAATAAAGGACTGCGAACTGCCGGTCCGCAAAGGCCCCCTCACGCCGGTGAGCGAGCAGTTTACCAGTGAGACCGGGGCGGACAAGGTAGCCAAGTTCGGTATCCTGCTGCACGATATCTGCGGCGGCAGCATGTACCTGTACACCAATACCACCTGCCCTTATCGGCGCGACGGTTCCGTCCTCCCGCAAGGCAGCGGCAAGGTGAGCGGCGTGGTGGTACACGAATTGTACACCCGCTTCAACTATCAGGACAATGCCAGTCTGGATGCCGAGACCTGGGGAAATATTGGCCGGTACCAACTGCGGCATACTACCCGGGAGGACTTCCAACTGGCCCAGACCATGGAGGAGGACTCCTTCTCTGCCATCCTGTGCGAGTGGAGCTCGGTGGCGGCCAAGAACCTGGAGCATTACTATGCAACCGACGGTGATCGGAGCGCCTATTTTGACTACAGCTTTGTGTATCCCAACTCGGGTTCTTATATTACTGACGGCCGGGCAGGGAAACTTCCCATCATCCTGGCGAAGGACTATACCTACCTGGGCCCCATTGACGGTGAACACCCTTACGGGGATATCCCCTCGGAGGAGGGGAGCGCCTGGGCCACCAACCTGACAGTCCGTGACGGTGCGCCTCAATATACTACACTGGTGTTCTCCACGGCAGGCATCTCCAGCACTCGGATGAGCATGCAAATCTCTTCCATGAATTTCTTCTACTCCTCCACCCAGAGCGTGGGCGGCGTTCCCTTGTACCTGGAAGGCCCGCGTTACTGGTGGGTGGAGTATTCCCTGGATGGGACGGAGTGGACGCCGGTAGCCAAGTATTCGCTGCCGGAATTCTGCCAGACGACGCCCATGACGCAACTTTGGCAAACCGCCGGCTTCAAGCCCGTGAACATTCCGCTTCCGGCGTCCAAGCTGTTGGGCCGGGAAAATGTATGGATACGGATTATTCCGGATGCTGCCTTGCAAAGCGGCAGCCAGACCGCATACCTGGAGCCATCGTTCACCTATCCCAATTCAGGTTCTTTCCCTACGGCATGGAACTACATTGGTATCCGCTACAACACCGTAAATCCCCCGGCAACTGCATTTGACGGCAGCGATATTGACGGCATGGATCCTATTGACTATAACTGGTAATGCGTATGAAAAAGTATATGATACTGTTTGCAGCCGTATTACTGGCTGCATGTACTGCCAAGGAAATGCCCGACTCCGTAAAACCGGAGGAGGCCGTGGACACGCCGCGTCAGACCCTCACCTTTATGGCCGATGCCGTGGTAACCAAAACCTCGTTGGGCGCGGACTGGAGCGTCTCCTGGAATGAGGGAGACCAGGTGAAAATCCTGTGGAACGGCGGTGAGGCCGTTTGCGCGGCGGAACTGGAGGGTGGTAAAGCCTACTTCAGCGCCGTGGTGGACGAAGTAAAAGAGTATTATGCCGTTTATCCTGCCAGCATTGAGGCGCAGGTGGGCGCCAACGGAAATCTTGTGCTGGATATTCCCACTGCGCAGAGCGGACTCTTTGAGGACAGCGCCGTCATTGTAGCCCACACAACGCGGGAAGCCCTCAATTTTGGGCAGTTCAAGAGCGCCGTGGGCATGATTCGCTTTTCCGTAACAGACCCCACGGTGACCAAAGTGCGGTTTACGGCAACGGACGGGAAGCCTGTGGGTGGCAGCGTGGCCGCCGGTCCCGAGCTGGTGTATGAAACGGTTCCCGGCAACGCTTCCGTAGATGTGGCAGTGGAGGGTGCTGGCACTTACTACCTGTCTGTCCTTCCAGGCCTGCAGCTCGCCGGTCTCAGCTTCCAGTTAGGGAGTGACGAGAAGTGGTTTGGAACGGCTTCTTCCCAGACACCGGCCACCATTCAGGCCGGCCAAATCCTGCTGGTGAGCGCATCGCTGGAGGACAATCTGGTTATTGAAGGAGACATCTACATCACCGAGCCGGAGGCCCTGCGCAGCCTGCTTTCCAACCCGGCTTCGGCCTCCAAACTGGATGGCCATATCGTGCATGTGAGCGCCGGAACCTATGACCTGGCCATTGAGGAAAAGGGGCTCTCCCTGGACTTTGAGCAGGCCATCACGCTGAAAATCGTAGCAGAGGAAGGAACCGTCTTCACTACCTCCCTTTCCGGTGCCGAGGGCTGCATCCTTACGGTGGACTCGGACAAAGTAAACCTGGATATAGAAGGCGTGACCTTCACCGGCGGTTCCCATAACGGCTCCGGCGGCGCCGTCAACCTCACAGGGGGCAAGCACGTCTTCCGCAACTGCACCTTCAAAGAGAACAAATCCACTTCCACATCGGCCGACAAAACCGGCGGCGCCGTGAATGTGGGCGGAACCGCAGAGGCCGATTTTGAAGG
>CAMZCW010000256.1 GCA_947305045.1 uncultured Bacteroidales bacterium
ACCAGGATAATCCGGAACTCGGTGGGGCCCAGGCCGCCGTAGGTCAGGCGCATTTCCCCTTTGAGGTGGCAATTGATGTAAACGAAGATGCTGAGCATGAAATAGCCCACCAGGGCCAGCATGGCAAAGCTCATGTTCACGAGCGGACTGCAGCCCACGCCGATGAACATGATGGTTTCGTTGATGACATCTACATTATGGTCTATGTAGAAGCCGTAGATTTTGCGCTGCATGTTGCGAACGCGGGCGAGGGACCCGTCCAGGGAGTCTCCGAACCAGTTGATCAGGAGGCCCAGGTTGGCCAGCCATAACCAGTTGAGATTCAGGTTGGAAAGGGCGTATCCGGCAGCGACAGTACAGGCCCCTAAAAAGCCCACGAACGTGAGCATGTCGGATGTGACCCATGCGGGCATGCGTTCTGCCATCCAGACCAGTACTTTCTTTTCGGCGGCATTCAGGATAGAGGTTTGAATGCGTGCAGCTTGTTTCTTTTCTTCACTCATGGCTTTCTCAAAAAACATGCAAAATTAGCAAAAATTTTGCGTTTGGGAAAGTGAATATTTCGTATATTTGTCCTATGAATAGAAAGTATCTCCGTTTAGCACTTCTCCTCCTAATAGTCCTTCTGGGCATTTTTATGGTGCGTACCTGCAGAATCCGTGCACAGGAGCGTGCCGCCCGTGAGGCGGAGCAGGCCTGGCTGGCATTGGGCCCCATCCTGAACCATCCCGTCCGCTCCCGCATCTATGACGTGAATTTCTCGCGTGAATTCAATGACATGAACGAAACCCAGCTCAAGGTGGCCCAGGCCATCGGTGTGCCTCCGGTAGCGGACCGTGAAGCTGCGGAACACCTGAAATCCAAGCTGGTCCGGCTGGAAGATACAGATACGTACGTCGTGGACTCTCTTACACACTCTATCCCGTATCTGATTCCGTCGGCCAAGGAACTGCTGGACGTGATAGGCCGGAATTTTCAGGATTCGCTGGCTGCCAAGGGGCTGAATCCCAACAAACTCATTGTCACTTCCGTTCTGCGCACGGAGGCGGATGTGGCCAGGCTCCGTCGTCGTAATCTCAATGCGTCGGAGAATTCCACGCACCGGTATGGTACCACCTTCGATCTTTCGTATTGGAATTATGTAAAAATCCCGGAGTATCTGGGGCGTCCCTATGAGGATGTACCGCAGTCATACCTGCGCGCTACGTTAAGCCAGGTGCTAAAGGATCTCCATGACCAGCCCGGAACCTGCTATATCAAGTTCGAGCGTAAGCAAAGTTGCTTTCACATTACGGTTAGAAAGTAGTTTTTTTCAGGTTCAGGCGCTTGAACATCTGCTTGATGGCGCGCCAGCCCAGGGCCGAGAAGGACTCCACATGCCGTTTGCTCTTTTCCGGATATAAGTCCTTGAAATTGATGAGGATGCCGGAATCGTAGATGTCACCGAATTCATCGTTGATGCCTGTCCCGAAGAAAATCATGCTGGGAGACAGGTTCATATAGGTGTTTACCAGCGGAGGAATGGACACGCCCATTCTCTGGATTTCTCCCTTCAGTACTCTATAGGCGTCCTTGTATTCCAGGCCTTTGAACAGCTTGGCATATTTGTGGGGATTCTCCACTTTGACCTCCTTGCGGATATGGATGAGTTTATGGCCCTCCCCGAAGTATTTCTTCATGAACACCATAATCATTTCGCGGGCCTCCGTGGGGTATTCGCGGTAGATGGTAGCCTTCCCAAAGAAGTATTTGATGGTCTTTTTGTACAAAACGCCAATGGCGCCAATCCCGTCAAAGAGGTTGTCCAGGGCATACAGGCTCTTGGAACCGGCTTTGGAACTCTGATACTCAATGGAGACAAAACTGCGGCCCAGCTCCAGGGTGTAGGGAAGGTAGTCCTTCAGAAACTTCTTGGAGAACTCGAACATATGCGAGGAGGTAAGGATGGGCTGCCCGTATTTGTCGTAAACGGCTTCATCGCAGATGCAGAAGCGGTATCCGCCAATGATTTCTTCCGCTTCCGGATCCCACAGGACCAACTGACGATATCCGTAGGCGGGCTCCGTGTCAAATTTGTCTATATCCAGCGGTTCTCCGGTGCCGCCGCCGTCATTACGGAAGGCAATTTCCCGCAGGCGTCCGATTTCCCGGATGACATTTCTGGATTCCGGACCTACCACGTAGAGCTCGTTTCCGGCACGGTTGGTGGTGCGCAGAAGGGTATCTTGGTTCAACTCGGCCTTGAGTAAGGCTTTTTCTACCGGGGGAATGATGGGTTTGGGGCTCATATACACTCAATTGTACAATGCGAAATTATACCAATTTTGTGAGAAATACAAAAAATTGTATATTTGCGGAGATTATGCAACCCAGAACCAAGAAAGAATTATTCACCAAGTTCCTCATGTTCATGCTGACCAGCAGTGCTGGTACGGTAGTGGACCTGGGTTTGCACTGGTGGTTGTCGGCCTACGTATTTGACGGCAATTACTGGGGCAGTTTCTGGGTGGCGCCCACCGTTTCTTTCGAGGTGGCAGCGCTGGTGAATTTTGTCATCGCGTACTTTTTTGTTTGGAAGGAGCGCATCAGCCAGCGTTCCGTCCGTTCTTTCTGCCGGCATTTCCTGGCCTACAATGCGGCGTCTATCGGCGCGTATTTGATTAAATTTGTGGCCATGCAGGGCTTCCACTTCCTCTTTGTGGCCCTTAACTGGTTCCAGGAGTGGTCCTCGGAGCCCGTTCTGTGCAACCTCCTGGGCCTGTGCTTCTCCGGCGTGTTCAATTTCTTCATGAGCGAATTCGTCATCTTTGGGAAGCCCGGCAAGAAAAAGGCGTCCGAGGAACTCCCCGAACGCCCGGAAGATGCCCGTCAGGATGAGGCTATTTAAGCACGCCCAATTCCTTTCCTACCTTAATAAAGGCGGCAATGGCTTTGTCCAGATGCGCTTTTTCGTGGGCGGCGCTTAGCTGCACGCG
>CAMZCW010000257.1 GCA_947305045.1 uncultured Bacteroidales bacterium
GAAGCCAATGAGCTCGTCTTTGTCGTTCACCACAAAGGCAACCAGGTTTTTGTCCAGCACCGGGACGTACTGCTTCACATAACCGTCTATCTGCTCCTGGGACAACTGCGTATACTCATACAAGCCGGAGAAGGCCTCGTTGAGCACATGAAACATCTCCCGGCCGCGGCGTGCCATTTTCCGGATGGAATTGGCCCGATAGATACGGATGCCAAAACGGTCTGCGATGCGGTCCGTGAACTTGAACATGGACGGCATTTCCGAGGGGATATGCATCACGCGCTGGGTCCAGTCCACATCCTTGGTGAAGCCCAGGCGTTCCAGATATTCCGGATAATAAGGGTAATTGTAGATAACCGTGAAGGGGCTTTCGTTTTCGAAGCCCTCCACCAGGAGGCCTTCCCGGTCCATGTCCGTGAAGCCCAGGGGCCCTTTGATTTTCTCTGCGCCCCGTTCCGTGCCCCAGGCGATAACCGCGTCGATGAGCGCCTTGCACACATCGAAATCGTCAATAAAATCTATCCAGCCAAAGCGGACGGTGTTTTCCTTCCACTTCTCGTTGGCTTTTTTGTTGATGATGGCGGCTACGCGGCCCACGGTTTTGCCATTCTGCCTGGCCAGGAACAGTTCCCGTTCACAGAAGGCCAGAGAAGGATTGTCGGGGCCCAGGGACTTGTATTCATCGTCCTCAAAGGCGGGAACCCACTTGTCGCAGTTTTTGTACAGCACCAGCGGAAAGTCGATAAACTCCTTGAGCATTCCCCTGCCAGAGACGGGAACAATAGTGGTTTCAGGTTTCATACGCGTTAACTATCACGCAAAGATAATTATTTTTCTCCAACGAACATACGGCACAGGCCGAAAGTGAACGATTTATGCCGGACCGTTTTAAACCCCGCCTCCACCAGCATGCGCATGAAATCCGCCGGGGGCGGGAACGCATGCACGGAAGCCGGCAGGTAACGGTAGGCCGCCTTGTCGCCGGAGACCAGCCCGCCCACCCAGGGCAGGATGTGCATAAAATACAGGTCGTAGAGGCTCCGCATCCACTTTTTCTCGGGAACGGACAGTTCCAGGATGACCGCCTTTCCCCCGGGCACCAGCACGCGGCAGAATTCCTGCAGGCCCTTTTCCTTGTGCTCAAAATTGCGAACGCCAAAGGCACAGGTTACCCGGTGGAAGGAGGCGTCCGGGAACGGAAGCGCCTCGGCATCGGCCACTTGCAGGCGAATGCGGTCGTGCACGCCCTCGTGGGCGGCTTTTTCCATGAGCGGGGCCATCATGCCTTCGGAGATGTCCACACCCGTCACGCGCGACCCGCTGCCGGCGGCCTTGGCAATGGCAATGGTACTGTCCCCCGTGCCGCAGGCTACGTCCAGGATACGCTGCGGAGTGCCATCCACTATCTCTTTGAGCGCGCGCTTGCGCCACAAACGGTCCACATTCATGGACATCAGGTGGTTGAGCCTGTCATACGACGGTGCAATCCCGTCGAACATCTGCTGTATGTTTTCTTTTTGGGGCATTACGGTACGGGGTCATAGCCGCTGCCGCCCCAGGGATGGCAACGCAGGATGCGGCGTACGGACAGGTACAGGCCTTTGAAGGGCCCATGCTTCCGGAACGCTTCCAGCGCGTACTGCGAGCAGGTAGGGGTAAATCGGCACGAAGGCGGCGTTAAAGGACTGATGCACAGCTGGTAGAACTTGATGAGCACTACCGCCGGGAAAATGAGAATATTCTTGAGCGTCGGGTTCATCGCAGGCCCTCCAGCAGCTGAGTCATATCGGCAAATATGGACTCATAGGGCAGTACCTCCCGCGAAGTGTACACGATGAGCAGGTCCCAGGGCCGGGCCAGGAGGCCTTTTTGCCTGCGGTAGCTCTCGCGGATGCGGCGCTTGAGGAGGTTCCGCTTTACCGCGCGCTTGAAACTGCGCTTGGGGACGGAAACAACGATACGCGACGGACCTTCGTCCGTCCGGGGCAGGTATTTGCAACGGAGGCAGCCCGCCTGAAAATGCTTCCCATGCTCGAACAAAGCAGCCACAGCCGTGGCGCCCGAGAGGCGTTCAGTCTTGGGAAGGCGGGCGTCCATTATTGTAAAGACTTGAGATACAGGTCGATAGCGGACGCTACCGACGGGGCCTCCGGAGACGGGGCCTTCACGTCAATGCGCAGGCCGGCGTCTTCCATGGCACGCACGATGGATCGGCCATAGGAGACCATTTTGATGTCCCCCTGCTCAAAATCCGGGAAATTTTCCTTGAGGGATTTGACATCGGCCGGGTTATAGAACACAATCATGTCATAGGCGTGCAGGTCCACGTCCTTGAGGTCCTGGCTTTCGGATTTTACGAACACGCCGGAGGCATATTGCAGATGGGCGGCCTCAAACTGCGAGGTAATGGCCTCTGCCTGGGTAATGTCCGACATGGCGATGAGGAACTTCTCCCCCTTGTGCTTAGGGCCGACCAGGGACACCACGCTTTCCGGGGTACCGGTGCCGTAGAAGATTTTGCGCTTGCGGTACACGATGTGCTTCTGCAGGTACATGGCCACGGCCTCCGTGGTGCAGAAATACTTCATGGTTTCGGGAATCTTGGTGCGAAGTTCGTCCGCCAGGGAGAAATAGGCGTCAATGACGTGCCGGGACGAGAACACCACGGCAGTATAGTCCAGGAAGTTGATGCGCTGGGCGCGGAACTCACGGGAGGTCAGCGGCACAATCTGGAAAAACGGGCGGAAATCGAAACTTACACCATATTTTTCACTGACATGCTGATACTGGGTAAGGACGCGGGGAGCGTTTTGCGAAACCAGAATTTTACTTATGCTCATCTTATATACGCTTTCATCTATAGCGCCGCTGAGACTACTAGCAAAGCGGCCGGGAAAAATTCAAGGCCGCAAAGGTACAAAAAAGTTTGCAAAGGATTGCAAAACAGCGAAAGAATTTGCGTTTT
>CAMZCW010000258.1 GCA_947305045.1 uncultured Bacteroidales bacterium
TCAGGTTGGAGTCGTGGCCGCAGAGGAAGGAGAACACGCGTTTGCTGTTTTGCAGTTCCTCCAAGATCACCTGCAGCAGCGGGTGGGCCACATTTACGGAAACGGAAGGGGCGGTGAAAAGGACGTCCCCGTACCATTCTTTTACGGTGGAAACCGTTACCCAGTCGGCAAAGCTGAGCTCCTTTCCAAAAGCGGCTTTTCGCTCATCGGGTTCCTCGTAATACTGCAGGGAAAGGGCGTCGGAGACCGTGCACGCCATCTTGAGCCCGCCGCTCATGGACGGCTCTGCATTGAGTTTGAAACTCACGGAAGAAGGGAACTGGCTAAAAGAGGCCGTGTCCGGGTAGGCCGGGGAATGGGTAATGTCTATCACCTGTTCCATAAGGGCGTACCCCTTCGCTGCACCGGCGTCCAGGTCCCCGAACAGGTCTTGAATCTCTTTCTTGGCCTGGGTAGTGAAGTGCTCCGAGAGTTTGGTAATCTGGGGATTGAAGACCGGATCCATGGCGTCGAACTGCACGTTCATCTCTACCCGGGGGGTGTTCCCGGGGAGGAGGGCATTGGCAAACTGCCGGGCGGTAACCTGGCAGCGCTGCTTGGCGTTGGCGTAGAAGCGGAAAGAATAATTATTCTTGGAATAGGAGGCCAGAAGGCCATTCTTGCCCAGCCATTCGCCAAAGAACGCGCCCATCTTGCTTTCCAGCAGGGCACCCCTGGGGGTAAGCGTGCTGGGCGCTCCTTCCCAGGGGAACCACTGATACTCCGCATTGGTGAGCCGGGTGAGGACGGAATTGTTGCTCACCATGGGCGTGCGGATGTTGTGGCGGCTGAGCACAACCATTTGCTCCAGGGTATAATGCTCCTGAAAGGCCTCCGGACGGGCCATCCACTCGGTTTTGACGGTAGGCAGGGGAACCGGATTGGGGGTGCGTTGGCAGGCCATTAGTGCCGCAGCGGCTGCAATAAGCAGGATTCGGGAAAGATTTTTCATGCGTGTCATATTCTGCCGCAAATATAGCAAAAAAAAATAAATTTGAGACCCCGGTGCTTCACAGCAACGGGGTCTCTCATTCTAACCTAAAAACTTAACCTATTAAAAAAACTATTCGGTGGTTTCTACTGCCAATTCCGTGCCAAACCCTCCTTTTTTTGCCGCTTCGTTGAGTTCTTTGTTGGAACGGATGGAAAGAATGCGCACATCCTGCACGGGGCGGTCCAGGCGGTCCGTGCGCACGGAGGCAATTTTGTCAATCACATTGAGCCCGGCTACGGTTTCTCCAAACACGGTGTATTCCCCGTCCAGGTGCACGCAGTTGTCCGGGTTCTGGACCAGGTAGAACTGGGAACCGCTGGATGCCTTGAACGGATTGGCCAGGTCTCCTACGCGGGCTGCGGCCAGCGCGCCTTTTTTGTGCCGGTGCAGGGGCTTCCCCTCCGCATCCCGCATCTCCGCCGGGATGGTGTATTTGGGGCCGCCCTCACCGTACTTCTCCACCAGGGCGGTGTCTTTGGTGAACGGGTCTCCGCCCTGGATCATGAAGCCGTAAATGACGCGGTGGAACAGCAGGCTGTCGTAATAGCCGGAAAGGGCCAGTTTCTCAAAATTGTCCCGGTGCTTGGGCGTATCCTTGTACAGTTTTACCCGGATGGTGCCCAGGTTGGTGACAATGTCAAAGACGGGCTCTGCCGGAAGGGCCTCCGCCGCCTTTTTGGCCGCTATGGTGTCCGTGGGTTCCACAGTAACTTCTTCTATCGCAGGGGCCTGTGCCTCCTTCTTCCTGTTTTTGCAGCCGGCCACCACAGCCAGCACAAGCATAACATACAGATACTTCTTCATATTCTTGACGTTTCTTTCGGCAAAATTAACTAATTTTGTACAACTATGGCAAAAAATCCTTTGAAACAGCTTGCCGGAGAAACCGCCATTTACGGCTTCAGTTCCATCCTGGCCCGGGTGCTCAATTTCCTCTTTGTGCCCATCTATACGCGCATGCTCACCCAGGTGCAGTACGGCGTGGTCACCGAATTCATGGCCTACATTGCCATCCTGCAGGTGGTGCTGGTGCTGGGGTTGGAAACCGGCTGTTTCCGCTTTGCCAACAAGGAAGGGGAGGACCCGCGGAAGGTGTACTCGGGCGCGCTGCTCACGGTTTTCGGCCTCAATCTGGCCTTCCTGGCCTGTATGGTGGCGTTTTCGGATCCCATTTCCGCGGCGCTGGGCTATGAAGGCTATCGTTCCCTGATTATCTATGTGGCGGCCATCTTGTTCTGCGACAGCATTACGGCCATTTTCTTTGCCAAGTTAAGGCAGGAGCACAAGGCCGTGAAGTTCGCCGTCCTCAAAACCGTAAAAATCTTCACGGAAACGGGCGCCAACCTCATTCTCTTCTTTGTGTATCCCGCCCGGCCGGACTTCACCTATCCCATTTTTGCCATCTTTGTGAGCTGCGTGCTGTGCCTGGTGCTCTTTATCCCGGACATCCTGCGGCTCAAACTCACCTGGGACAGCGGCGTGGTAAAACGCCTCCTGGTGTACTCCATTCCGCTCATGATTGCCGGGCTGCCGGGCGTGGCCAACGACTTCCTGGACCGGGTGCTGTTCCGCTACTTTGACACCTCGTCAGAGGCCTGGCGGGCCTCCCTGGGCGTGTATCAGGCAGCCGTAAAGCTGGCGGTCATTATGAACCTGTTCATCCAAATGTTCCGGTACGCGGCGGAGCCCTTCTTCTTCCAGCGTGCGCGGGACAAGAACTCCAAGGAACTGTACGCCGTTGTCATGGAATACTTTACGGCCTTCTGCGGCCTGGTGTTCCTGGGGGTGATTGGCTATATCGACCTTATTTCCCTTTTCCTGGGACGGGATTTCCGTGTGGGCGTGGGCGTGGTGCCCGTCATGCTCCTCAGTTACATGCTGCTGGGCATGCTCTTTAACGTGTCCATGTGGTACAA
>CAMZCW010000259.1 GCA_947305045.1 uncultured Bacteroidales bacterium
CCGGCACCAACCAGGCCGAATTCAAGGCGATCCTGGGCGACAAGGTCCTGGATCCCTACTTCTGCATGGGCCTCACGATCCTGTCCATCCTCACGGACGACGGTTTCGTGAACGTCCAGGAAGGAGACATCGTCGTCATCGACGATGACGGAAGCATCCGAATCGAATAATTAAACCTATAGCTATGAACAGAATCCTCATCACCCTCGCCGCCCTGGCATTGACCTTCACCGCCTGCGGCCAGAACAACAAGAAAGAAATGAAAACCCTCGTCGCCTATTTCTCCGCCACCGGCACCACCGAGGCCGTGGCCAAGGACCTCGCCGAAGTCACCGGCGGCACGCTCTACGAGATCAAGCCGGAAGTCAAGTACACCGCCGCCGACCTGGACTGGCGCGACAAGGCCTCCCGCAGCTCCGTCGAAATGCAGGACAAGAGCTCCCGCCCGGCCATCGTGAAGGACCTCAAGGACGCCGACAGCTATGACGTGGTCTACCTCGGCTTCCCGGTCTGGTGGTACACGGCCCCGACCATCATCAACACCTTCCTCGAGGCCTACGGCTTCGAAGGCAAGACGGTCATCTTCTTCGCCACCTCCGGCGGCAGTTCCATCGACAAGGCCAACAAGGACTTCGCCGAGGCCTATCCGGCAATCAACTGGAAAGCCGGCAAGACCCTGAACGGCGCCTCCAAGGCCGACATCAAGGCCTGGGTGGACGGCCTCAAGTAAAACGGGCCATGAAGAAAACCCTCCCCTTTTTGCTGTTTGCCCTGATTGCTATGAGCTGCACAAATCCCCCCAAGAAAGCGGAGAACATCCAGGAGAAACCCTGGCAGGAAATCGCCCCCACCGAGATCGAACTGAATCCGGTCCGGATGATCGACCAGGAATGGCTGGAGGTATCGGCCGGAAAGGAAGGGAACATGAACTTGATGACCATCTCCTGGGGCACCATCGGCGAACTCTGGAACAAGCCGGTATTCATCGTCTACGTCTCCACCAGCCGCTACACGCACAAGTTCATGGAAGAGAACGACTACTTCACGGTCACGCACTTCCCCGAATCGATGCGGGACAAGCTGGCCTATCTGGGCCGCGTCTCCGGACGGGACGAGGACAAGGTGGCCGGCGCCGGCCTCACCGTCGAATTCACGGAACTGGGCAACCCCATCTACGCGGAAGCGGACCTCGCCATCGAGTGCCGCAAGATCTACGGCCAGCAGTTCGACGCGGACCTGATGCCCGCTGAACAGCGCCAGTGGTACGAGCGCAACGGCCTCGGCCTCCACTACATGTACATCGGCGAAATCGTCCACGTGTGGAAGAAGTAACCCGGGACAGGGTGCAAAAAAGGCTGGCGCGCATGCGTCAGCCTTTTTTTGTACCCCCGCTCGGAATTAAAATATATCGCTTAATATAGGATAATATACAACAGTACCCCCATTACAACGCACTAGAAGGCACATTTGCGTTTTTGTCCGATGTTAAAATTCATCGAAAAATGCAAAATGTTTCACCTAATGTTTCACCTAAAATCTTTGTTTATTTAAAGTGAATAACTACCTTTGTAATAATACAAAAAGTACCTTTTATGGCGACAACTTTTGGCCTAAATTTAGCGTCACATCCCGACAAAGAGGGCAATATTCCAATCTATATCCGAATCACCCAGAATCGGAAGTCGCGGAGAATCATTACTTCCGTCACTATCCGTAAGAAGTCCGACTGGAATCCAAATGCTAGAAACAGCAACTGGATTCGCACTTCTGACATTGATAGTGAGAAGAAAAATGAAACGCTAAAACTGGAACTTGAGGCTGTTCAGAAAGAGTATGAGACCCAGAAAAAGGAAGGAGCCGTTTCCATAGCAAAGGTCACTCGGAAAGTAAAGGGAGCCGATGTCAGTCCGAGTTTTGTAGAATACGCGCAGGCGGTTACAGATGAACTCAAAGCCAAAGGCGATATTAGAAGCGCCAAGAAATACCAGGATTTCACGAACAAGATGAGAGCCTACAGGCCTCGCGTGACATTCGCTGATATAGATACAGAATTCATTCACAAGTTCGAGACACATCTTCTCACTCTCCCCAATCAAAGGCATCCTGACCAAATGCTTTCAGTAAGCGCTGTCCAAGTTCAGTTGAAGACCTTCCGTGCCATCTTGAACAGAGCAAAAGATATTAATAAGCTAATAACGGTTAATCCGTTCGATAGTTTTAAGATCCACCAGGGAGAAAAGCCGGTAAAAGCCAAACTGACCAAAGAAGAATTAGACGCAATTAATGCACTGGAGCTCGACGCTGGGTCTCTAATATGGCATACCAGGAACGCCTTTATGCTCTCTTTCTACTGTGCCGGAATCCGAGCAGGCGATCTTGTGCAATTAAGATGGAACAATGTCTCTCATGACGGGAGAATCTCCTATGTGATGGACAAGAATGGGAAGATTCGGAACCTTATTCTCGTCCGGCAAGCCAAAGAAATTATCGCTCTGTATGATGGTGTACATGAGAAAAATGACTACATCTTCCCCTTCCTCGACAAGTCTGCACCTTGGTTCAAATACGTCACCCATGAGCAGAGGAAAGTGATGCCAGTCAAGATAAAGGAGCAACTATATGCTAAGATCAGTTCGGTCAATACCATTCTTAACAAATACTTGGGAAAGATGGAAGATATGGCCGGCCTGGATAAGCATATCTCTTTCCATGTCAGCCGCCACTCATTCGCCTATCAAGCCAGCAGGAACGACGTGGACTCACTGGCTATCAAGAAAGCCCTTGCCCATACCAGCCTGCAAACAACCGAGACCTATCTTGGAGAGCTTAATGATAGTGAAACTGATACTGTTCTCCAGCGAATGTTTGATGATAAGCCAGATAAAGAGAAAGTCATAAAGGATACCTCCGGGTTTGTGCTCCTTTCCGATTATG
>CAMZCW010000260.1 GCA_947305045.1 uncultured Bacteroidales bacterium
TGGTCCTGTATTCGGAGGCCGATTTTGCCGGCCTTCGGGTGGGCTGTTCGGCCGGCAGCTATTATGAGCAGCATCTTTCGCCCCGGGAAGATATCGACCTGTTTATCATTAACACGGAGGCCGACGGCATGCAGGCCCTGATGCAAGACAAGGTGGATGTCTTTGTGACGGACGAAGTAATGCTCACGCCGGAATCCATGCGCATGTACGGGGTAAAAAAGGCCCTGCGCGGGGAAGAGAGCTTTGACGTAGCCGTGGCTGTAAGAAAGGGGAATACCCGGCTTCTGGAACAGCTCAACGCATTTATCGCCCAGCCCTTTGTTCCGGACCTGGTAAAGAACTGGATAGAAGGGGCTTCGGTCAAGCTTCCGCCCATTCCGGAGGTTTCCGGGAACGCCACCCCGCTGCTGTGCTCCGTATGCGTGAACCTGGAACCCATCAGTTATGTGGGCGAGGGAGGCGAGTGGACGGGCCTGGACCCGGAACTGGCCCGGCGTTTTGCCGCCAGCCTGGGCCGGCCGCTGGAAATCCACTTCCAGGAGATTAGCGCCGCCATGATCGCCCTGGAAACCGGCCAGGTGGACATGATTGTCTCCTGCCTGTTCGTCACGGAAGAGCGCAAGAAATCCGTGGATTTTTCCATTCCCTACTATCATTGCCACCCCGGCTATTTTGTAAAAGACAAAGACAGCACGCACCGGATCAGTTTCTCCGAGCGCCTGCACATGAATCTGGTCACCGAGAACCGCTGGAAGCTCATTACGGACGGCCTTTGGAAAACCCTGGAAATCACCCTCCTGTCCATCCTGTTCGGTTCCATTCTGGGCGGTTTTCTCTGTGCCGCCAAGCGTAGCCGCCGCAAATGGCTCAAGAGCCTGGCAGAACTCTATGGCGCCTTTATTGAAGGCATTCCCACGCTGGTGCTCCTGCTCCTGATGTTCTATGTGGTATTTGCCGACATAGGACTGGATGCCACCACGGTAGCCATTGTCACGTTCAGCTGCTGCTTTGCCGCATCGTCCGGAAGTATTTTTGACACGGCCATCTCCACCGTTCCCCACGGGCAGACGGAAGCCGGCCTGAGTCTGGGCTTCACGCCCCTGAAAACTTTCACGGGCATTGTGCTGCCGCAGGCTGTACAAAAAGGCCTGCCGCTGTATATCGGCGCCTGCGTATCCATGCTCAAGGAGACCTCCATTGTGGGCTACATTGCCATCCAGGACCTCACCCGCGCAAGCGACCTGGTTCGCAGCCGCACCTTCGACGCCTTTATTCCGCTGGGCGTTGTCACCATCCTGTATTTTGTTGTGGCATGGGTCATCCGCACCCTGCTTAACCTGGCCCTAAGAAAGAAGCAACATGATTAGTATCAAGCATTTAATCAAAACTTTCACCAATCCGGACGGCACCCAAATCACCGTCCTCAAGGATGTGAACTGTGAGATTGAGAAGGGGGAGGTGATTAGCATCATCGGCCCTTCCGGAACGGGGAAAAGCACGCTTCTGCGGGCCATCAACATGCTGGAGCCGCCCACCAGCGGAGAAATCTGGGTGGACGGGGAGAACATCATGGCTAAGGGCTACCATCTGGACAAACTGCGCCAGAAAATGGGCATGGTTTTCCAGAACTTCAACCTTTTTGACCATCTGACGGTGCTGGAGAACATTACCTATGCCCCCACGCGCCTGTTAAAGGTTTCTGAGAAGGAGGCAAAAAAAGAAGCCCTGGAGCTGCTCAACAAGGTGGGGCTGGCGCAAAAGGCCGACGTTTACCCTTCGTCGCTTTCCGGTGGCCAGAAGCAGCGTGTAGCCATTGCCCGTTCGCTGGCCATGCATCCGGAGGTTATCCTGTTCGATGAGCCCACATCGGCCCTGGATCCCACCATGGTGGGGGAGGTGCTCAGTGTAATTCGACAACTTGCCAAGGAAGGGCTTACCATGCTCATCGTCACGCATGAGATGCGTTTTGCCCGCGACGTAAGTTCGCGCATTTTCTTCATGAACGAAGGCGTCATCTACGAGGACGGCACGCCGCAGCAGATTTTTGAGCATCCCCGGCGCAGTGCCACCAAAGCCTTCGTCAACCGCATCCAGAAGCTGGTATTCGAGATAGATTCCGACAACTTCGACTTCCTGAGCGCAGACACGGAAGCAAGGCGTTTCTGCATCAAGTACAACCTGGGCGCCAAAGCAGATTTGATTGCCGATGTAGCGGAAGAGATGCTCTTCACGCACCTCAAGGACATCCGGCCCATCACCGTGCGGCTCACGCATACGGAGCTCACCTCGGAAACCGCCCTGGACTTTATGGTGGAAGGCGCCACGGCGTCCCCGCTGCCCCAAGGCAATGCCTTGAACGGCATCCGCGAAAAAGTACAAGGCATTGTGGAAGAGCCCACCTCCCGCGGATTCCGCGTAAAAATCCTGCTGTAACGATTCCCTCCCGGACAGTTGCGCCCAGCCCGCAAAGAAGGATGGTGAAGAAGCGTCTCATACTCCACAAAAATAGGCATTTGGGGCCAATTTTGCGTTACGCCATGCAATGCGGTCCCGCTACGGGCACGTTTTGGGACCCTTTTGCGCCGCTGGCGGTCCGAAAGGTCCGCCAGCGCCACGTTTTGCCCGGTTAATGCGCCCGTGGCCGACGGCGCAAGTTTCGCACCCAAATTTTATAACACCGACGGGAACAACATTGGTGGCAGTATAAATGTTACCGCCAATGATTCCGGCAGGGCAGTATTTGCCATGGGCGTACAAGATAATCTTGCAGAATTGAGTACAAATCCATATCCTTACCTTGATTTCGTGTAAAAATGGCACAACAACCAAGTTTGATTTCGTGTAGATTTTTGTAAAACCAAAGCTTGATTTCGTGATGAAAAGAAAGATATACGACCAGCTGCTCCTTTGGAAAAACA
>CAMZCW010000261.1 GCA_947305045.1 uncultured Bacteroidales bacterium
TGGACGGCATTGCTCCGGCACCCCGTGGCGTACCTCAGATTGAAGTTACCTTCGATATCGACGCCAACGGTATCCTGAATGTGAGCGCTGTGGACAAGGCTACCGGCAAGGAGCAGCACATCCGCATCGAGGCCTCCAGCGGCCTGTCAGACGCAGAGATCCAGCGCATGCGCGACGAAGCCAAAGCCAACGAGGCCGCAGATAAGGCAGAGAAAGAGCGCATCGACAAAATCAACACGGCCGATGCCCTCACTTTCCAGGCGGAGAAATTCCTCAAGGAGAACGGAGACAAGGTTCCTGCCGATGTCAAGAGCGAGGTGGAGACCAACTGCAACGCCCTCAAAGAGGCTGTCAAGGCCCAGAACCTGGCCGATATTGACAAGTACTCCGAGGCCCTGAACAAAGCCTTTGAGAAGATGTACCAGGCCGGTCAGCAGGCCGGTGGCCCTCAGGGCGGTCCTCAAGGCCCGTTCCAGGGTGGTCCCCAGGGTCCGTTCAACGGCGGCCCTCAGGGTCCTCAGGACCAGGGTCCGGACGAGCAGTAAGCAAACAAAAAGCGACGCTTGCGGGCGTCGCTTTTTTTGTGTACTTTTGTAGGCTAAATTGAAAATTATGGGAAGAATCATCCTTACTGGCGACCGTCCTACCGGTAAACTCCACCTGGGTCATTATGTGGGCTCCCTGCGCAACCGCGTGCTGCTGCAGAACGAGGGCAATTACGATAGAATGTTTGTGTTCATTGCAGACGTTCAGGCCCTCACAGACAACGCAGACAACCCGGAGAAGGTACGCCAGAACATCATAGAAGTAGCCCTGGACTACCTTTCCTGCGGTCTGGACCCGGAAAAGGTGACGCTCTTTATCCAAAGCCAGATTCCGGAACTGCACGAAATGACGCAGTTCTTCTCCAACCTGGTCACCGTACAGCGTCTGCAGCGCAACCCCACCGTAAAGGCCGAGATGACCCTCCGTGGTTTTGGGGCCGACACTGAAGATAACAACGTACGCGGTCTTCCCGTGAGTTTCTTCTCCTACCCCATCTCCCAGGCGGCCGATATCTGCTTCTGCAAAGCCACCACCGTTCCTGTGGGAGAGGACCAGGAACCCATGATTGAACAGTGCCGCGAGATTGTCCGCAGTTTCAACAGTACTTATAAGTGTGAAGTTCTGGTGGAGCCGGAAATCCTGCTGCCCTCCAACCTGGCCTGCCGCCGCCTGCCCGGTACAGACGGCAAAGCCAAAATGAGTAAGTCCCTGGGTAACTGCATCTACCTGAGCGATGACGCCAAGACCATGGAGCAAAAGGTGAAAGGAATGTTCACGGATCCCGGTCACCTGCGGGTGGAAGATCCCGGCAAGGTGGAAGGCAATACCGTGTTCACTTATCTGGATGCCTTCTGCGAACCCGAAGACTTTGCCAAATACTGGCCGGAGTACGCCTCCCTGGATGAACTCAAGGACCACTACCGCCGCGGCGGTCTGGGTGACATGAAGTGCAAGAAGTTCCTCATTAACGTGCTCAACGACCGCCTGGAGCCCATCCGTGCCCGCCGTCACACCTATGAGCAGGACATCCCCGGCGTGTACGAGATTCTCCGCAAAGGCTCCGAAGTCGCCCGCGAAGTGGCCGCCCAAACGTTGCATGAGATGAAGGACGCCATGCAAATCAACTACTTTGACGATGCCGCCCTCATTGCTGAGCAGGCTGCCAAGTACCGCCAGTAGTGTGGTGGGTAAATAACGGAATATCAAACAATGTCGGTCCTTCCCGGTCACGATGGCTGCCGGGTTAACGATGCAAGATTGGGAAATACTGTTTCCAAGTATCGGATAAAAATGTTAAATTTATGTCTTACAAGTTTCCTATAATCCGACATTATGGGGAATCCCTTCCAACTGGTTGGGCATGAGCCACTTACGGGGCACTCAATCAACTCAGGAATAGTTCTATAAATCCGGCGGATTCGCCTAAAGAGCAGTACGAAGTGTATAGTATGCCAATTTACGAGACCGGATATTCGAAATACTGTAAGAATCAACCTTTCTTTGTTTATTAAAAAATGTTTATAACTTTGTCGTAGGAAGGATGAGGGGCGATAGTAAAAGGGATAGCACTTCTGTCGCCATAACCCAAAAGACTCCTTCTAAAACGCCCTCATTCTGTACAGCTAATATAACCACTCAGCCGCGATTGCAAGAAAGCGACCCTATGGGGTACTCCAGTTGCAATCGTGGCAGGCATTTCCCGGGAAAGCCCGTTTTCCCAGCCGCGATTGCAAAAAAACCAGGCCGGTAGGACACTCTGGCTGCAATCGCGGCAAGACACAAAAAAAGCGACGCCCGCAAGCATCGCTTTTATAAGGAAATGGTCCGAATCAATTACTCGGCCTTGCCGTCGGATCCCAGTACGTTCACAATCTTGTGGATGTACATCTTCTTCATCTCCTCACGGGCGGGTTTGAGGTACTGGCGAGGGTCAAAGTGGCTGGGGTTCTCGGCCAGGTGCTTGCGGATGGCAGCGGTCATGGCCAGGCGGCTGTCACTGTCGATGTTGATCTTGCAAACAGCGCTCTTGGCGGCCTCACGCAGCTGCTCCTCGGGGATACCTACGGCGTTGGGCAGGTTGCCACCGTACTGGTTGCACATGTCCACATATTCCTGCGGTACGGAAGAAGAGCCGTGGAGAACGATGGGGAAGCCGGGAAGCTTCTTCTCAATCTCGTGCAGGACGTCGAAGGCCAGCGGCGGGGGAACCAGACGACCGGTCTTGGGGTCACGGGTGCACTGCTCGGGTTTGAACTTGTATGCGCCGTGGCTGGTGCCAACGGAGATAGCGAGGGAATCGCAACCGGTGCGGGTGGAGAAGTCAATCACTTCTTCCGGACGGGTGTAGTGGGATTCCTCGG
>CAMZCW010000262.1 GCA_947305045.1 uncultured Bacteroidales bacterium
GCTCGCCGAATTCCTGGGCGTACGTGAGCGTCTGGATATTGTTGGTACGGAAACCGATGGAGTTGCTGATTTTGACTTCACCGTTGACACCGGCCTTGTTGCCGAAGTAAGGATTCTCAAAGAGTTTGTACTGCGTGAGACCCCAGTTGACATTGGAGGTGATGTTCGCCGTCAGGAAAGGAGTGATGTAGAAATCCGCGGTGAAAGTACCGTTGAGGGCGTTTCCGACCCGCTTGTCCTCGTTGTAACGGTTGGAACCCAGCGGGTTACCGGTCTGGAGGAAGGCACGGCTGAGGCCATTGTAGTTGGTAGCGGCCACACCGTAGTCATACTGGTCGTTCCCCCTTGCATCCTTGTTGATCACCACATTGCCACTCGGATCCACCACGCGGACGTAAATCGGATAGATCGGCGCGATCATGGAAGTATAGTACATCAGGTTGGTCGAACCAAACTGATCCGTACTCATGTTCGGGTTGGAATTCTGGACACTGTGGGTATAAGCGGCATTGGCACCGAGTTTCAACCACTTCTTGGCCTTGTAGTCCGCCTTGATGCGGGCGCTGATACGCTCATATCCGGAATACTCAATGACACCGTTGTCGCCGAGATAACCGACACTGGCATAGAAGGAAGTCTTGTCATTTCCTGCCGTAGCGCTCACATTGTATTCCTGACGGAAAGCGGCTTTATAGGCAGCATCCCGCCAGTTGTCCGGCTGGAGATAATAGGTAACTCCGTCAGAACCGGTATACTTCCGGCCAATCGAGGCATACGGATTTACTTTTCCATTGATACCCACCAGGGACTGACCTTCCGGAACATCATAAACATTATATCCCAGCAGGCTGATCAGATTCCTGTTGGCACTAGCATTGGCAGTCACTGCATTCTGTCCACGGCTCAGGAAATAATTGTTCAGCTGCGTATAGAAACTCTCATAATATTCAGCCGGGTCAGTGATCGTGTCGTAGTCCGGAATGAGGCGGGTATTGACACCCCACTTCATATCCACGCTCACAACTGCGTCATTGCCATGGGCACGCTTGGTGGTGATCAGGATGACACCATTGGCACCACGGGCACCATACAGCGCCGCGGAGGAGGCATCCTTGAGGACCGTTACGGACTCAATGTCGTCCTGCGGCAGGTTGGAAAGGCTGCCCGGGTACGGAGAACCGTCCACGATGATCAGCGGTTCCGTTCCGGCATAATCGGACGAAATGGAGGAAATACCACGGATATTCATGGCACCCGCCGTTCCACCCGGCTGACCGGAAGCACCTCTCATCTGCAGGCCCGGAACGGCACCCACGAGGGCGTTGGCGACGTTCGAAGTCTGCCGCTTGGCCAGATCTTCCGATTTGACGACCGTCGCAGAACCGGTAAAAGCTTCTTTGGTCGTCGTACCGAAGGCTACGACGATGGTCTCATCCAGGACATTGAAATCTTCCTGCAGGACCACGTCAATTACCTTCTGGCCTTCCACCTTCTTGCTGACCGTCGAATAGCCCAGCATCGAGTACACCAGGACAGCATCCTGGGGAACATTGATGGAATACTCGCCGTTCAGACCTGTCAATGTGCCGCGGGAGGTTCCTTCAACGAACACCGCGACCCCCTGAAGGGCTTCGCCGGCGGCATCGGTCACCTTACCGGTCACCGCATGCTGTGCCATGGCATAAAAGCCTGACAGAAGCAGCAATACCGCCGAAATGAAAATTTTGGATTTTTTCATAAGCGATTTTTTAATTGAACATAAATAATATATACACTACTGTTGCATTTTCCAGCAAAGCATCCGGATGATACCAAGTTCCGGAATTGCAAAGAAAAGAATAAAATTTAAAATTTGCAACACTTTGTTAAATCTTGTTAAACATTGTCTGGTAGCGTTTTCTTCCCATAATATTTAATCAAAATAGGTATTATTAAAATTTTATATTAAATAATTAAACCAATTTTCTTTTCATAATTACAATCTATAACCAAAAAGAAGGCAGGCAACTTTTTACAGTCACCTGCCTTCATTGGGTTCTAAACGCCTTTTATTCGCTGAACCGGGCCTTCAGGTATTCCCTGTTCAGGCGGGCGATGTGGTCGATCGTCACATGTTTCGGACACTCCATCTCGCAGGCGCGGGTGTTGGTGCAGTTGCCGAAGCCGAGTTCGTCCATCTTCGCCACCATGGCGCGGGCGCGGCGTGCAGCCTCGGGTTTGCCCTGGGGCAGCAGTGCGAGCGAACTCACGCGGGCGGCGACAAAGAGCATCGCGGAACCGTTCTTGCAGGTTGCCACGCAGGCACCGCAGCCGACGCAGGCCGCAGCGTCCATCGACAGTTCCGCATCATCGTGCGGAATCAGGATGGTATTGGCATCCTGGGCGGCGCCGGTGCGCACCGACACGAATCCGCCGGCCTGGAGGATCTTGTCGAAGGCCTGACGGTCCACCACCAGATCCTTGATCACCGGGAAGGCGGCGCTCCGCCAAGGCTCCACCGTGATGGTCACTCCGGGTTTGAAATGCCGCATGAACAGCTGGCAGGTCGTCACCTGGTCATCCGGACCATGGGCACGGCCGTCGATATACAGGGAACAGGCACCGCAGATACCCTCGCGGCAGTCATGGTCAAAGGCAATCGGATCAATTCCCTTCCGGATCAACTGGTCATTCAGAATGTCCAGCATCTCAAGGAATGAAGCATCTTCCTCCACATCCGTAACATGATAGGTCTCGAAATGGCCCTTGGACTTGGCATTTTTCTGACGCCAAACTTTCACATTATATTCCATAGTCGCTTAGTCTTTATAGTTACGGGTCGCAATCTTGATGTTCTCATACTTGAGTTCTTCCTTATGGAGTTCGGGCTCGACACCTTCGCCTTTGTACTCCCAGGCACCCACAT
>CAMZCW010000263.1 GCA_947305045.1 uncultured Bacteroidales bacterium
CCCAGGCGGCTGCGGAGGGCTACCTTGTTGCGAGGATCCTGGTAAATGTTCATGTCGGAATCTCCGTTGTGATCCAACTGCACGCGCTCCCGCAGGGAAAGCTGGAAACCGCCCAGCCGCAGCATGCCGGTAACGTCGGCATTAAAACGGTGCTTGGGCGCCCAGAAACCGTAGTACTTGGTGGTGCTTTCGTCGGAGAGTTCAATCTCCTTGCCGTTTTTCCACGGGTTGATGAGCGTATAGCCGGCACCAATTCTGAGGTACGGGATGGGCTTGTACGTGAGGCCTACGGTGGTGCGCAGGCTGCCCAGGGCCGAGAAGTTGTCGTTACTGCGGATTTCCTCCCCGACGGAAAGGTGGAGGCCTTTGGCAATCTTGTAGTCAGCCGTCACCGAGGCGCGTCCGGCAAAACTGGCGCTCTGCGCCATGGCAAATGTGGGCACCAGCGCTACAGCCAGTGCAAGGAACAATTTTTTCATCAGGCTACGTAATCTTTGGCCCGGGTGACCATGTTCACGGAATTGGCTTCCCCTTTGGGCAGGTTATAGTATACTTTGATAAAGGCGGCGTCTTTGAGGAAGTCCACGTGGCCAATCTCCACATTTTCCACCTTAACGCCCAGGCGTTTTTCCAAATCGGCAATCAGTTCTTCCCGCTTTTCCGGGACGATGAGTTCGATGCGGTCGTACAGCACCAGCTTGGTGGTGGTGTGCCTGACCAGGCTTTCGCTCTCCAGTATGGCTACCAGCAGGATAATGAGGGCGTTCACCAGCGCCATCACGGCCACGCTGCCCCAGCTGATGACATAGTGCGGGTTAGAGGCTACATCCACCAGCTGATACACCGGCGCCAGGCCGTTGGCGGCCGCCAGGGCAATAATCACAAAGAGGTAGGTCATCTCCCGGATGGGCACCGTTTCCGTCCGGTAACGGATAACGCCAAAGATGGCGAACAGGCCCAGGGTGAGCCCCACGCCCACTTCCACATTGCCCATGATGTAGAGCAGGATGAGCATGGCCGATGAAAACACCATGAAGGTGAAGTAGTAGTCCCGGCGCTTGCTCTTCTTGTAATAGAAGCAGTGCACCAGCACCCAGCACACCACCAGGTTCAGGGCAAAGCGGATACCCAGTTCCGCCACCTTCTGGCCCACCGTCATCATGGCGTCAGTGATGGTCTGTACGTCCATGAGCATGTCATCGCCAGCCTCAAGGTCGCCGAAGTTGGCCAAATCGTCCTGGACAAAACGAAAAAGTTTGTCTGTAATCATATGGTAACTAATTTATTTCCAATGGTTTTTTCTATGCGACGCACCTTCCCTTTAAAACGGCCGCTTTTGGCCTGAGGGTCTGTAAGGGTGACGGCTATGCAGTATTTGCTTACACGGACCGGCTTTACGCGAAGGTCCAGAAGAATCTCTTTCATCTGGCTGTCGGCGCGGCCGTCCTGCTTGAGTTCAATAATCACAGCGTTCTGCAGCGTGGTTTTCTTGCCGGTGCGGAAGTTCTTGAATTCCAGCAGCGTATCTATGGTAAGCCGTTCCGTCATGGCCGGATTCACCAGCGTAATGCGGTGGAAGGCGGTTTCCAGTACAGGGGAAAGCTCCGGGGCGGTGAACCAGGAATGGCCGGCCAGGTACGCGCAGGCAGCGGCATCGGCCCTGAAATCCATGAGCTCCGCGGCGGGAATGCCCATGCGCTTTTTCTTGGTGCGCCCCTTGTTGTTTTTCCGCTTGATTTCCAGGTAGGTGTCTCCGGAGTTCACATAGCTGCGTGTGCGCACCTTTTGCCGCACCAGCCGCCGGTTGTGGTGGTCGTGGAACATCCGGAGCCCGGCCGTGTCAAAATACACGGAGTCGTAGGGGCTTATACGCATGCCCTCCGTCACCAGCACCCTATACCCGGAATGGGCAGCCCTGTCCAAAATCTGCAGCAGGGTGGCTTCGTCCGTGAGGTACTTGGAGTCTATCCGGTTCATGAGCTTGATCCCCTCCATCTCCTCCAGCGTGATGGGCCGGAGTGCCTCCAGCGGCTTCACAAACGAGATGTGTTTACTCTCCGGCATCTTGTGAAAGATATTCGTACTGCTTGATACTCAGCAGTTTCCCTTTAGCGTTGTAGGTATACTGCACCTTCTTTTTCCCAAAGGCATTCCACTCGAACGTCTTGTAGGTCTGGAGCTTGTTGCGGCTGTCGTACACCAGTTCGCGGGACACTTTGCCGTCCGGTCCGTACTCAAAGCGTTTGCGCCACTTTTGGCCGTCGGAGCCGTACTCGGTCTCCTCTATCTTCTTGCCTTCAGGGGAGAAAATGGTAGTGTGGTCCAGTACCTTGTTTCCGCCTTTGGGATCGGAATTCCATTCCTTGATCACCAGGTTCTTCTTGTTCAGTTTTTCGGGCTCCTGAGCCCCTGCCGCCGGAAGGAGCAGCAGGGCGGAAGCAAAAAGGAGTATAAGTCGTTTCATAACAAGTCGCAAAGATAATGAATTTTTGTTTACCATGGACGACCGCCGCCACCGCCACCAGGACCGCCCTGGCCACCGCTATAGGAGCTTAGCGTTACAGCCGTACCGCCGGAGATGCCGGAGGTGGCCCATGTGCCGTTACAGGAAGTGGTGCTGCCCACGCTTACGCCCTTGTAGCCTTTGCTCAGAGACGGGGCACTAACCGCAAAACTGGATACTCCGGACGGAGCCTTGAAAGCGGCAATGAAGGAAGAACCGTTGTACAGTGCATTCCAGCTGCCTGCTGTTCCCGTCATACTGTAGACCGTCTGGGAAGCCGAATAGTTTTTTTCCAGGCCGCCGTAGGCCACCACGGTGGCGCCGCTGTTGATATACAGCTTGTAACCGCCCTCGGTGTTGGCGTCCAGGGCCACCTCCGGGCTGCCCTTGGTGGTGACGG
>CAMZCW010000264.1 GCA_947305045.1 uncultured Bacteroidales bacterium
ACTACTACACCAACTCCAGCCACGTGCCGGTGTACTACCACTGCACGCCGGAGCATAAGGCCAAGATTGAAGGCCCGTACCACCAGTATGAGGGCGCCGGCCACATCTTCTACGTGGAAATTGACGGAGACGCCACCCACAACCCGGAGGCCATCATGCGCATTGTGGACCTCATGGACAAGTACAACATCGGTTACGGCTCCGTGAACCACAACCGCAACCGCTGCCTGGACTGCGGCTACGAGAACTCCCAGGAAGGCCTCACCGAGTGCCCGCACTGCCACGGTCATCACATTGACACCCTGCAACGCATCACCGGTTACCTGGTAGGTACCACGGACCGCTGGAACGGCGGCAAGCTCGCTGAGCTTCACGACCGTGTAGTACACAAATAGCATCTTGCGCTCCGCGCGCACTGGGGCAGTGGGCAGGCGTAAAATGCATTAAATTGATTATTAAGTATTTACAGAAAATCGTCTATGTGGTTTTGCATAGACGATTTTTGACAAAAGCCTCACTGTCAAGCACTTACATTTTACGGCAATGAAAATTCGTGTTCTAGATATTCTACACCAGACGATGGCCGACGGGCCCGGCTTTCGCACCTCCATCTATTGTGCGGGGTGCAAGCATGCCTGCAAGGGCTGCCACAACCCGCAAAGCTGGGACTTTAAGGCCGGCAAGTGGATGGACGTGGAAGAACTGCTGGAGATGGTGAAGGCCGATGACCTCTCGGACGTATCCTTCTCCGGTGGAGACCCGTTCTACCAGGTAGAAGCCTTCACGGAACTGGCCCGCCGCATCAAGGAAGAAACTACCAAGACCATATGGTGCTGGACCGGCTTTACGCTGGAAGAGATCCAGGCCGATGCCAATCTCTCCCAAATGCTCCCCTACCTGGACGTCCTGGTAGACGGTCCCTTTATCCTGGAACAGCGGGACACCGACCTCCTCTTCCGCGGCAGTCCCAACCAGCGCATCATCTACCTCCACGGAGAACCGCCCAAGGACGACATCCCCGGCACCGTGACCCTGCAGCCGCTGCGGTAAACCTTTTATTTTCCTAAACTGAAGCGGAGGCCGGCTTCCACGTCGAAGCGGAGGGGCTGTATGGTGCGCAGGGAGCGGGGCTGCAGGTCCGGGCGGAAGTAATAGCGGAAGGACGGGTCCAGATACAGGCCCAACCAGGGCGTAATCCTGAATTCCACGCCCACACCCAGGCCGGCGGAGAACTGCGGACGGGAGCCGCGCTGGTGGAAATGGATGTCCTTCCGGGCGCCATGGACCAGGTAGTCGTTGTCCACCAGAAACTCCATGCTGCCTCCGGTGAAGGCATGCACGCGCCATCGGCCCGTATGAATAAACGCATAATACACGTTGACGGGAATGCCCAGCCAGTGCTGATGATTGTCGATATCCGTTTGTGACAGAACGATGCCATTACCGACATAATCGCCCACGAACATACGACTCAGATTGGTGTAACGAAGCCCCACGCCCACGGCCCAATGCCGGGCAAACTGCCAGTTAAGGCCCGCGCCTACAGAGAACGGCAGGCTGAAACTCGCCTCCGGGTTCTCGTTGTAAATGCCTTCCGCGGCGCCCAGCGGCGGAGCGCTGTAGTGACGGGGTGCAAACGAGGTGAGTGTACTGCGGCGTTTGTCTTCCAGGTTACCGGAGACTTCCATGGACCAAACGCTGGCGAACCCCTGCCGTTCCTCTTCATAAGCAAGCCGGTTGAACACGGTGGGATCTTCCGCTTCCTGGGACGCGGTTACGGGTACCTGCTCTTTAGTGGAAGCGGCAGCCTCCACAGCGGACGTGCTTTCCGCCACCACAGGGGCACTTTCCACCACAGGAGTACTTTCTGCCACGGCCGATGCGGGTTCTTCAGCCACGGGGGCGGCCTTCTGAGTCACCTGCGCCAAGCGCACCGGACGATGGACCGGCCGGGCGGCAGGGGCGGCGCTTTCCTCCGCCGGAAGGAGTTCCTCCCGTGCCACGGGGGCCTCCGGAAGGGCTTCCGACGGAGTTTCCGCCAATATAATAGGGTTAGAATGTTCTTGCTCTGCACGCGGCCACAAGAGCACCACGCCCACAAGGATGGCGGCGGCAGCGGCAACGGCACCGATCCATCGCCAGAAGGCAGCGGCGCGGCGCTTGCGTACCAGGCCGGCCTGCACGCCCTCCCAGACGGAAGGGGACACGCTTTCCTGTGCTTGCTGTAAGAGGTTTCTTACTTGTATGTCGAATTCGTTCTCTTTCATTGTTGTTCTTTCATCATTTCCTGCAAGCGGAGCCGGGCCCTTTGCAACTTGGAACGGGACGTGGCTTCCGTACAGCCCAGTTCCTTGGCAATTTCCTTGTGGGAGTAGCCCTCCACCACATACATGTTAAACACCGTTCTGGCATCGGGGGGAAGGGTGGAAATCATCCGCATCAACTCGCTGTATCCCATTTTCTGCACGGGCGTGGCTTCCTGCGTGGACAGGCTGCGGGCCTCCTCCAGGTTATCACTGAGGCCCAGGGCATCCGTGCGCCTGAGATGCATGAGTGCAGTATTGACAAAAATCCTTCTTGCCCAGCCTTCAAAGGAGCCTGCCCCCTGGTAGCTGTCTATTTTGGTGAACAGGGTGATGAACCCCTCCTGCAAAACGTCTTCTGCCTCCTCCCGATTGCCCATGTACCGCAGGCACAAGGCCATCATTTTGGGAGAGATGGCATCGAACAACTGCTTCTGGGCCAGCGTGTTACCATCCTGGCAGTCAGCGGCCAGCTGCTCCAGAGATGACGACACGGCAGAGGCGTCATCGTCCCTTGTCCATGTAATAAGATGCAATTTTTCCCAAAAACGTTTCACCGGGTCCGGAATTTGTTTTTTTCTTACACAAATT
>CAMZCW010000265.1 GCA_947305045.1 uncultured Bacteroidales bacterium
TTAAATCCAGCCCCTTGTATTCTTTGAATGTCATATTTTTTATCTAATTTTGCACGTGCTTCTTTAAGAATGCAAAGATAATCAATTTAAGTGGGAATCGCAACATGAACACACTGGACATCGTTATCCTTCTGCTCTTCATCCCGGGCATTATCCGGGGCATCACCAAGGGCTTCCTGGAACAGGCCATCTCCCTGGCCGGCATTGTACTCAGCGTGTATGTCGCATACCATTTTTCCTCCTACGCCTGCAACTTTATCCAGAAGTACATCACCGTGTCGGAGACCATCCTGCACATCCTGGGTTTCGCCGCCACGCTCATCGCCGTGCTCATTGTGGTCATCCTCCTGGCCAAACTCATTACCAAAGCGGTAGAGATGGCCTCCCTGGGCTGGCTCAACCGGGCCCTGGGCTTTATCTTTGCCATCCTGGTCACGGCCCTGGCCCTTGGGCTCATCGCTATTGTTTTTGATACCCTCAACGTCAAGTTTGAGCTGGTAAAAACGAGCATCCTTCAGGATTCCGTACTGTACGGTCACCTGAAGGACTTCGGTTACTTTGTATTCCCGTATATGAAACAGCTGCTGAGTCTGGCTTCCTAGCCTTACCAGAGCTGCTTTTTGGAAACCGTAGCCACAAAGTCTTTCAGGTAGAAAGGCTCAAAGTACGCCACGTCTTCAAATTTTCCTGCCTGAAAAGCGGCAAAGGCCAGCGGCACCATGTTCCGGGCCAGCGGCTGCGCATCCACAAAGATACCGTCTCCGCCCAAAACCTCTTTGCATTTGAGGGCGCCGTCGCCCACAAAAAGGACCTTCCCCTGTGCACGCTGCGCGACAAAGGAATCCGCCGTCACCACCTGTGCCTCAACGGGTGTAATCCGCTTACCATCAGGCGTATAGACAGCCGTGTACACCTCCATCCGGCGCGCGTCCAGCATGGGGACGATGAAAGCGGCTCCGACCGGGCATCTCGCGCCTTGCACCAGCACATCCAGCGTTCCCACCGCCAGCAGCGGAATGCCTGCGCCAAAAGCCAGGCCTTTGGCAGTAGAAGCGCCCACGCGAAGGCCGGTATAGGAACCCGGCCCCGCACTCACGCACACCGCGTCACAGTCCTTCACCGCAACCCCGGCGGCTTCCAGCACCTCCTTGACCAGCGGGGTCGTCAGGGCCGCCTGCTGCCGCGGCTCCGCGCAAACACGGTCCGCCAAAATACGCCCGTCCTCTGCCAGGCACACGGACAAGGCAGAGGCGGACGTTTCAATGCACAGGATTTTAGACATTACAGCTTTTTGCGAAGGTATCCACGGATATCATCGGCCGTACGCACCTTGGCATCCGTATCAATAGTACCGTCCACGATGAACCACACCATGGGCAGGCTGCCAATCCCATAGGACATCACATAAGGGGACTGGACGCCGCGGGTATCACACACGTTCACCCAGGGAAGCTGCTGATTGCGCACCGCTGCCGCCCAGGCGCTCTTGTCTGCGTCCAGCGACACGGCATACAGTTCAAAGCCCTTCTTGTGGAATTCCTCATACAGCGGCAGCAGCTGGGACAGGTTGAACATCTTCTGCTCTGCCGTCGCAGACCAGAAATAGACCATGGTCACCTTTTGCAAAGATTCGCTCAGTTTCACATCTTTACCATCAATGCCGGGCAAGTTCATGTCGATATAGCCCACTTCCCCGGCCTGCTGAAGGCGCGTGTTTATCTCCATCATGCCCATCCGGCGCTCTGCTTCCTTCTGCAGCGCCTTCACATAACGCGAAGCCGGATACACGGTTTTGAGGGAGTCGCAGATGCTCTGCATAAGGATGCCATCCGTCGCCTGGCTGAACACCGGGAACGACGGATTTACCTGCTGGAACAGTACCGGCACCACCGTAAGGGAATGGGAATTGCCCATCACATAGGCCAGACGGTCCCTGTAGTAAGCCACATAACGACGGGAAAGCGCCAAATCCGGCTGGGCCTCCTGCGCGAGGATGCGGGCCATATCCCGCTGGAAAGTCTGGTAGGCATTTTCTACCTTCTGCAACTTGTTGCTTTCCTCCGAGCCATCTACGGAATAGGCACCCAGGGTATCGGTTTCCACCTGCACCTTATCTCCTCTCTGCAACAGCAGGGAGGCAATCTGGCGCTCACCGTGGAAAAGATAGATAAACTCCGGTTTCCCTTCTTCAAGATCCAGAGCATAACTGAAATTGCCTTCACCGTCCACTTTTAGCGTATCCAGCACCTGAAAACGGTTCACGTCCAGGAGCTTGACAATAATCTTCTCCCCGGCGCCCTCATGCAGGCGGCCGGACAGCTGCGTATTTTTCCCGCAGGACACAACGGCCGCCACCAAGGCAGCCGCAGCAAACAATCGGCTAAAGATTCTCATAAGCAGCAAGAATATTATGGGCAATCTCCTGCATCTGTGCCGGCTCCAGCTGAAGCTTGGGCTTGCGGAAATCCATGTCGCCTTCCGTCTGAAGCGGCACCAGATGGATATGCGTATGCGGCACTTCCATGCCCAGCACAGCCACGCCCACGCGCTTGCAGGGCACGGCTTCCTTCAGGGCTATGGCCACCTTGCGGGCAAAGGCCCACAGACCCTCATACGTAGCGGCATCCAGATGGAAAATATAGTCATCCTCAACCTTCTTGGGAATGACCAGCGTGTGGCCTGCCGCAAGCGGAGAAATGTCCAGGAAAGCGTAAAAATCCTCGCTCTCCGCGCATTTATAGGACGGAATTTCGCCTTGGGCGATTTTGGTAAAAATGGTAGCCATACCTTACAGGGTAATTTCCAGAATCTCGAATTTCATGATACCGCTGGGCACCTTGGCCTCCACGGTTTCTCCCTTTCCATGGCCGATGAGGGCC
>CAMZCW010000266.1 GCA_947305045.1 uncultured Bacteroidales bacterium
TTGTACGTGACGGTGAAGGTGGGAATGATGGGGATAAGGCCGTAGGCCATGCCGCTGAAGTTGCCGTCCTTGTCGGTGCGCAGGAAGGCCAGCGAGGCGTTGAGGTGGTTGTAGGTGTTGTAGATGCTCAGGTTCACCTTGAGCCCGTGCCCGTTGCGGAAGGTGGTGGTGAAGTCCACGCCGATATCCAGGCGGTGGTAATCCGGTAGCTGCATGTTGTACGGGGCGTCGTACAGGTAGCGGCGCTTGCCGTCCACCTCAATGTAGTGCGAGGGGAAGGTGATGCGGTTGCCGCTGTGGTAGTTCCAGTTGGCAAAGGCCTCCCAATGCCGGGCAAAGTGCCAGGAAGCCACCAGGTTAATCTTGTGCCGATTGTCGTTGCGGTCCGGATACCAGCCGGGGAAAATGGCCTCGAAGTACCGCCGCGACCAGGAGAGGGTATAGTAGGCGGTGAGGGTGAGCGGCCCTTTGCTGTAGGTGGCTTCCAGCTCCATGCCGTAGGAGCGGCCCCGGCCCTCCGTAAAGGATTTTTCCCATTCGGTGATGGGCGGCACAAAGGTATTGCTGCCGTTGTACACCAGCACGTTTTCCATGGTCTTGTACCAGCCCTCCAGATTGAACTTGAAGGGCCCGAAGGTGGTATAAATGCCGCCGGCCACCTGGTCGCTGACCATGGGCTTGGCATGCGCCGTTGACGGCATCCAGCTGTTGGACGGCAGGTCCATGTACACGGCCGACACCAGGTGCGCGAACTGGCTCATGCGCGTATAGGAGAGTTTGGCCGATATAGAGTTGTTGATGAGCCATTTGAACGCCACGCGCGGCTCCAGCGACGGGTAGGTTTTGCCGGGTGTGGCGAACAGCGCAAAACGGAGGCCCGCATTGAGCGTGAGATTGTACCGCAGGAAAATCTCGTCCTCCGCATACACGGCCGGCTCAAAGGCCCGGTACCCCTGCTGTACGTCGTCTCCACTCTTGGATGTGGGCACGCCGTTTTCCTCGCCGGACGACGAAAACGTCCGCCCGGAATGGTACCAGTGGTATTGGGCGCTGAGCCCGTAGCGCACGTGGTTATACTGGTTCGGGTACCAGTCCCAGTGGGAAGTAAGGCCCACTTCACGCACGGAGGCAATGTCTTTGTCGTCCATGGTGTTGCGCGTGACCACGCCTTCTTTCTCGTTGCGGAACCCGAAATTGTAGCCGGTGTCCGAGGTGCTCTGCGTATAGTATAGCGCCGTTTTGGCCTTGAGCTTTTTGGAGAACTCGTAAAAATGCGATACCGAGCCGGTTAAACTTCCCCATTTGACCCCCAGCTTCATGTTGGAGGCGTCCTTGGTCTCCAGGGAGGCGCGGAGGTCATCGGCACCGGTATAGAAGCAGGCATTGAGCACGTTGCCGGGCGCGAAGCGGTGCGTCACGCGGGCGTTGATGTCCCACATGGCGTAGCTGCCGCCCACGGTCTGGTCCGGGCCGTTGCGCCGGTTGGCGTACCAGATGGCCGGAATGGTGACCACATCCATCCAGGTGCGCCTGAGACCTACGTTGAATGAGGTCCTTTCCTTGACGATGGGCCCCTCCACCTGCACACGCCCGTCAATGAGGCCCAGCGACGCGCTGCCGTGGTATTCCTTCATGTTGCCCTCGCGCGTTTCCACATCTACCACCGACGACATGCGGCCGCCGTACCGGGCCGGAAAACCGCTCTTGTAAAAGTCCAGGTTGTCGATGATGTCTGTATTGAAGCTGGAGAACAGGCCGCCGAAGTGGCTGATGTTGTACAGCGGGACGCCGTCCAGCAGGAAGAGGTTGTCGTTGCCGTCCCCGCCGTGTACGTACAGGCCGCTCATGAGCTCGTTGCCGGCGGCCACGCCCGGCAGCATCTGGAGTTTCTTGATGACGTCCGGCGTGCCAAAAACGGCAATCCCGGAGGTGAGCTGCTTGCTCTCGATATGCATAAGGCCGGTCTGGGTGGTGTTGCGGGTCTTCTCCCGCAGGGCCGATATGCGCGAGGCATCCAGCGTATCCGCCAGCTCCTGTGCCTGCAGGGACCATGCAATCACCAGCAGTAGCCATGTGATGAGTACCTTCTTCTTCATAGAGAATGCAAAGGTACAACTATTTTATTCACCTGCAATGATTTGGCGTGCCTCTTCACCGGTGGGGACGCCAAAATGGCCATCTACCCGGGAACGCAGGGCTTCCAGGCGGGCGCGGTGCTCCACCACCTTGTTCTCCACGAACACGGCTACGCAGGACAGGAAGTAGTACACCACTGTCTGGATGGTCATGGCCCGGATTTCCGGAGCAATGTCCTGCAGGGTGCAGCCGGCGGTGTTCAGGTTGATGAAGGCGCGGCAGCCAAAGGTGGAAGGAAACAGGAGCGCCACCTTCTGCCAGAAGGCCGGGATGGCGGTTGTGGGCCAGGAAAACCCTGTAAGGAACAGGCAGATGGGGGAGACGGACAGGAACAGCACAAACACCGTTTCCCGCTTCCAGATGAGGGTGGACCAGGTGAAGGTGAAGAAGATGCAGTCCAGGATATAGAACACCAGCAGCACCATCACGTCGCCCCAGAAGGCATGTTGCGGCAGGCGGAACAGCCAGGGAATAAGCAGGGCGATAAGCGTGCCTGTAACCAGATACACAGACAGGTACGCGGCCCCGCGGCCCAGCACCACACGCCCTACGCCCAAGCCTTGCAGCTGCCGGGGCAGGGAAGCGAAGCTCCGGTTCTGTTCGCGCAGCGTGCCGGCGAGCAGCGATCCGCCGTAGAACATGGTTTGCTGGATTACCAGCAGGAGCGCGGCAGAAATGAAGAAGATGGTATAGGAGAAGGGCCGGTTATAGGGCATTTCCTCGTCCGAGAGCACCGGCT
>CAMZCW010000267.1 GCA_947305045.1 uncultured Bacteroidales bacterium
TGGGCCAGGTGAGCGATGCGATACTCCTCCGGCGCGGTGACAAACACACTCAGGCAGTCCATGTCCCGGAGGATATAGTCCGCGCAGCGGCCGATAAAGATGGCATCGCCCTTGGAGGCAATGCTCCGGATGACCTCGCTCTGAATCTTGAACAGGACGTTGTCGTTCACATAGCCGCCGTCCATATAGCCCAGACGGCTGGACGCAAAGAAGCTGGAGAAGGAGAACAGGCTTTTTTCCTCCGCCTGGGCAAAGAGTCCTTTGGAGTAGCCTTCTTCCTCCGCCACCTTGGAAATGAGTTCGTTATCGTAAAACGGAATGCCCAGTTTTTGGCCGATGGCATGGCCGATATGTCCGCCTGCGCTGCCGAAAGACCGGCCGATGGTAATGATGGTATGCATGGAACTTGTCATTCTGAACGAAGTGAAGAATCTCAAATCTTACTGCCTAAGATGGCGGGATCGTCCCCGTCCTTGAGCTTGTTCAGCTTGCGGATAAGGCTCCAGCCCAGCAGGAAGGTGATAATAGCCGATACGGTATCGGAGATGGGAAAACTGAGCCAGACGCCGCTCTCCGAATCCAGGAGCGGCGGAAGCAGGTAAATGCACGGCAGCAGGAACAGCAGCTGCCGCGACAGGGAGAGGAAAACGGATTTATTCACCATGCCCAGGCACTGGAACAGGTTGGTGGTGACCATCTGGAAGCCCACAATGGGGAAGACTATGTTCATCACGCGCAGTCCGTGTGCCGCTTTCTGGATGAGCACCGGGTCCGAGGTGAAAATCCGCACCATGGGTTCCGCCAGCAAAACGGAGAAAACAAAGCCGATGACCATCACCAGCGTAGCCCATCCGGCGGTTTTGAGATAAACCTCCCGCAAGCGGCTGTATAGCCGGGCACCGTAATTATAGCCGGCTATGGGCTGCATCCCCTGGTTCAGGCCCATCACCACCATGATGAACAGGAAGGTGATGCGGTTCACAATGCCAAATGCGCCGATGGCCAGGTCTCCGCCCCATTTCACCAGCTGCTGGTTGATGAACAGCACCACAATGCAACTGGCCAGGTTCATCAGGAAGGGCCCCATGCCAATGGCCAGGGAGTCCTTGGCGATTTTCCAGTCTATACGGAACACCTTGAGCGACCGGGGCAGATGCAGGAAGCGGTTCGGGTTCAGGAAATACCAGAGCGTATAGCCCAGCGCCATGCACTGGCACAGGACGGTGGCCAGCGCCGCTCCCTGGATGCCCAGGCCCAGCGTAAAGATGAAAACAGGGTCCAGAATGGCATTGGAAGTCACCGTAAACAGCGTAAGCCCCATGGCCAGCCGCGGGTTTCCGGACGAGCGGATAATGGCGTTCAGACCAAAATACAGGTGCGTGACGGCATTGCCCAAGGCAATGATGGTCATGTAGTTACGGGCAAAGGGGAGGGTGGCGTCCGAGGCCCCGAAAAAGCGGAGGATGGGATCCATCCACAGGAGCATCACGGCGGTGAAGACGATGCCCGTTATGAGGTTGAGGCTGATGTCGTTGCAGAGCACCTTGCCGGCCACCTTGTAGTTTTTCTGGCCCAGCAGGACCGAAATCATGGTGGCGGCTCCTACGCCCACCAGCGTACCGAACGCGGTGGAAATGTTCATCAGGGGGAAAGTGACGGCAAGGCCCGCGATGCTCAGCGACCCAACATCGGCAATGTGGCCGATGTACACGCTGTCCACCATATTATACAGCGAAGACGCGGTCATGGCAATGATGCCGGGGACCGCGTATTGGCGTATAAGCGTGTTGATGGGCTTGGTGCCCAGTTCTGTAGGGACGGTTCCTGTGCTCATTCTTTCACAATCTCCACTTCAAAGATGAGCGGGGAGTAGGGAGGAATGGCCGTGCCGCTGCCGCTGCCGGCATATCCCAGGGTGGAGGTAAACAGGAAGGTGGCCTTCTGTCCCAGGAACCGCATCTTGCTCAGGCCTCCCTGGAAACCGGAGATGAGCGAAGAGGAGCCCATCTTGATGTTGGAATAAGTGGACGACATGGTGACAGACACCGGCTGGTAGCTTTTGCCGGAAACGTAAAAGATGTGGTGGTCTTTGGCCGTTCGCTCTTCGGTGGTGTCAAAGGCCTGTCCGTTCAGGAGATAGCCCGTATAGCGGATTCTGAGGGTGGTGTCTGCCGGGAAGTGGCGCGTTCCGGCAAACTCCGTGGTGTCCGAGAAAAAGTAGAAGGTGCCTTCTACGCCATCGTCCATGAAGGTGGTGCTTTCTTCACGGTCCACGCCATATTCGCAGAGGACATAGCGCTCCAGACTGTCAATCTCAAAATGGTCGATATTGCCTGTCTGGCCATGGTAGGTGATGTCGTACACCAGGTGGGACTCCGTTGTGCAGGCATTGATGTAGGCATCCAGGGAGCTCAGGCGGCTGGTATTGAGCAGCCAGGCGGGGATGATGGCCTTGCGCCTGCCGCCCTCCTTCATGCCCTCCAGGAGCATGTCCACGCCCGTGAAGCTGTTGCCATTGCCCTGCGCCATAAAGCGGGGACCATAGTAATTGCTACGGTCATAGGTGCCCAGCTGCTGGGCAATTTCCGCATACGTGGAACTGCTGATAGTCCCGTCCAGGGTGCGGATGGTGTACTCTGCATAAATGTGCGTGGAATCCGGGTCCCAGGTTTCTCCGTCTCCTTCTTCCTCTTCCAGAATGTACAGGCCGTTTTCGTTGGGCTCCACATTGGGATAGTATTTTTCCATGTACATGGTCAGGTATTCCCTGGCCTTCTGTCCGGTATTCCAGGTGGATTCCTTGGCGCAACCGGCGGCCATCAGGCACAGCACGGCGGCCATGGGGAGGAGTTTTCTCATATCAGTCATC
>CAMZCW010000268.1 GCA_947305045.1 uncultured Bacteroidales bacterium
CCGGTGGTCTTGATTTCCGGATAGTCTGCGGCCGGGAAGTAGGGGAGCACGGAGTTACCGCTGGCCCAGCTGCACTCGAAGGCGCTGTCCGAGATGGTTTTGATTCCCACCGGCTGGTCCGGCAGTTCTTTCAGGAGGTCCGTCATGTGGCGGGCTGGAACGGCGATGGAACCTTCCTCCTGGGGGCCGTCTACTTCAATGGCGGTGCGCAGGGTGAGTTCGCTGTCCGATGCGGTGATTTCCAGCCGGCCATCCTTGAGGACAAACAGGAAGTTTTCCAGGATGGGAAGCGGAGACTTGGACGGAATGGCCTTGGATACATCCATCAGGGCCTTCAGGAGATTGGTGCTGGAAATGGTCAGATTCATATCGCGTACTTTTTAATCGTCATTATATCTTAGCTCACAAATATAATCAATTTCTCTCAAATGGCATAACTTTTGAGTAACTTGCCTGCGGAAAAAAAGTAAAACAATATAGACATGAAACCAATGACTACTGTACTACTATCCATTCTGGCAGGTGGCCTCACCGCATTCGGCGTAGTAAAGGCAACCGCTCCCCAGACCCCTTCCGAGCCTGTAACCGTCGTAAAGGACGCTTCCGGCAATCCCGTTGAATACCGCACTGTCAATTTGGCAGAAACCGACTATCCGGACTTTACCTACGCGGCGGAAAGCGCCGTGGAGGCCGTTGTATATGTAGAGGTGACGGTCCAGAGCCGCCAGCAATACCAGAGCATCGACCCGTTCTTCCGTTTCTTCTTTGGCGATGAATATGCCATGCCCCAGCAGCGCGAGCAAAAGGGCAGCGGCAGTGGAGTGATCATCCGCCCGGACGGCTATATCGTCACCAACAACCACGTGGTGAGCGGCGCCAGCAAAATCCAGGTGACGCTGAACAACAACCAGCAGTACGACGCCACCGTGGTGGGCACGGATCCCGCAACGGACGTGGCTATTATTAAGGTCGATGCCACCGACCTCCCCACCATTCCGCTGGGCGACAGTGACGCCCTCCGCCTGGGTGAGTGGGTGCTAGCTATCGGCTCTCCGCTGGGCGCCCAGCTCCGTTCCACCATCACCGCCGGCATTGTGAGCGCCAAGGGCCGCAGCATGCCGGACTACTCCGGCGAGTTCAAGATTGAGTCCTTCATCCAGACCGATGCCGCCGTGAATCCCGGTAACAGTGGCGGCGCTCTGGTGAACAAAAAAGGGGAGCTCGTGGGCATCAACACCGCCATCGTGAGCCAGACCGGCTCCTACACCGGTTACTCCTTTGCCGTTCCCGTGAATATCGTCAAGAGAGTGGCAGAAGACCTGATCGACTTTGGTTCTGTGAAGCGCGCTGTGCTGGGCATCAGCATGGGTACGGTGGACAAGAAGTTTGCCGACGAAATGAAACTTTCCGCCGTCGCGGGCGTATATATTAACGAGGTTATGAAGGGAAGCGCCGCCGAGAAAGCCGGCCTGCAGAAGAACGACGTCATTATAGCCATTGATGGCCAGAAGATTACGGACGCTTCTTCCGTTCAGGCGAAAGTGAGCAGCTACCACCCTGGAGACAAGGCCGTCATCACCTATATCCGGGACGGGAAGCAGCAGCAAGCCACCGTGGAATTCCAGGCTGCAGCCGTGCAGAACGGCGAGACAGACCTGGACGGTTCCATCGCTTTCTATGGCGCCCGTCTCAAAGCTGCCAACCCTGAAACACTGAAAGCCCTGGGCTTGCGCTCGGGGGTGGAGATTGTTTCCCTGGGTAGCGGCAAAATGGCGGAGGCCGGTGCAGAAAAGGGCGGTATCATCGCCTATGTGAACGGATCGGCCGTTTCCAGCCCCGAGGATGTCGTGGCCAAGGCAAAGAAGGCATCGCGTGCGGTTTACATTGAAGGTGTGGACCAGAACGGCAGAGCGTTCTATTTTGGCTTCGGCAAGTAAGGAACTGCCGCAGCAAGCAAAAGAGTTCGGTCGGCTCCTTACGTGAGTTGACCGAAATTTTTTTGTATATAAATGAGACAACTTAAAATTACCAAGTCCATCACCAACCGCGAGAGCGCGTCGCTGGACAAGTACCTGCAGGAGATTGGTCGTGAAGAACTCGTCACCCCGGACGAAGAAGTGGAACTGGCCCAGCGCATTCGCAAAGGGGACCAGGAAGCCCTGGAAAAACTCACCCGCGCGAATCTCCGCTTTGTGGTTTCCGTAGCCAAGCAGTACCAAAATCAGGGCCTCAGCCTGCCGGACCTTATCAACGAGGGTAACCTGGGCCTTATCAAAGCGGCGGAAAAGTTTGACGAAACCCGTGGTTTCAAATTCATTTCCTATGCGGTGTGGTGGATCCGTCAGAGCATTCTCCAGGCCCTGGCAGAGCAAAGCCGTATCGTGCGCCTGCCCCTGAACCAGGTGGGCTCCCTGAATAAGATTAACAAAGCCCTGTCCAAGTTTGAGCAGGAGAACGAGCGCCAGCCCTCCAACGAGGAACTCTCGGAGATGATCGACGTTCCCAAGGACAAAATTTCCGATACCCTCCGCGTGGGCAGCCGCCACGTGAGCGTGGACGCTCCGTTTGTGGAAGGGGAAGACAACAGCCTGCTGGACGTACTTCCCAATGACGATTCTCCCAGCGCAGACAGGGGCCTTGTGAACGAGAGCCTGAACACGGAAATTGAGCGTGCCCTGAGCACCCTCACAGACCGTGAACGGGAAATCATCAAGAGTTTCTTCGGTATCGGCTGCCAGGAAATGACCCTGGAGGAAATTGGCGAGCGCTTCGGCCTCACCCGTGAACGCGTGCGCCAGATCAAGGAAAAGGCCATCCGCCGCCTCAAGAGCCCGTCCCGCAGCAAAC
>CAMZCW010000269.1 GCA_947305045.1 uncultured Bacteroidales bacterium
CGCCTACAGGATCCCCAGCTCGCCGGCCTTGTGGAGCATCTCCGCGGCGCTCTTCACGCCCATCTTGGCGTAGATGTGCTGGCGGTGGGTGTTGACGGTGTGGACGGAAAGGAAGGTGCGCTCCGCAATCTGGGCGGCGGAGAGGCCTTCTGCGCTGAGCCGGACAATCTGCATCTCACGCTGGGAAAGACCGATGTCCGCGATCTTTTCGCTGCGTTTGATGAGGATGTCGCCCACATAGGACGCGACGTCCGTGTTGATGGACTGGGCGTTTTGTGCCAGTTTCTCGCACTTGGTACGGATCTCATCTGCCTGCATGGCGGGGGCGGTCGCGGACAGCTCGGCTATCTCGCTGGCGAAGGCGCCCACTGGGTTCCTGAGGTCTTTTGCGAGAAATTGGATGAGTTCTTCCTTGGCGTCATTTACCCGCTGGAGGTCCGCATTGCGGCGGCGGACCTTGCGGATGTAGGATACACCCAGGACAATGACGGCAACGGCCAGCAGCAGCGCCAGGATCAGGAGCGCTTTCTGGTAGCGCCCGCGCTCGATGGCGCGCTCCTTTTTCTGGACCTCGAAACGGGTCTCCATCTCCTGGAGGATTTCATCCTGTTTCTGCTGGTTATATTTCTGGATATGGAGCACATAGTCATCGTGCGTGTCCAGGGCCTTCTCATAGTCTCCCGTGCGGGTATAGAGCCGCACCAGGCGGTCGTCCAGCGATGATGCCGTGAGGTGGTCCGAGTCCTTCAGCGTGGAGAGCACCTGCTCGAAGTACCTGATGGCCTCCTGGTTCCTGTCGCCCTGCTGGAACCAGCGGGAACGGAACAGGATGCCGTTACGGCGAAGGCGCGGCAGGTCGTAGGTGTCGGCCAGTGCCTGGCCTTTGTCCAGCCATTCACCGGCTGTCAGGTAGATGTTCCGGTCAATGGGGGCATTCCACCGGTTCTTGTTGATGTAGAGCGATGCAATCACGAAGCACGCTTCGCACTGCTGCTCCACGGCATTCGCCTCCTGTGCCAGGGAGAGCGCTTCTCCGGCATATTTCAGGCCTTCGTCATTGCGGCCGGTCTCCGGAGATATTTCCGCATAGGAGCATAGCTTGGCCTTTGATATGAGGATGCCGGATAGTTCTTTCTTCAACCCGTGTTCTCTGGCGATGGACTCGGCCTCCAGGGCTTTTTCCCAGGCATCTTCATCACGGCTGGCCATGATGTCTATGCCAACCAGCGTCGAGAGGGATTGCACCTTCAGGGAAGGATCCCCGGAAGAGAGTTCCAGCGCCTGAAGGGCCTTCTCCATGGCAGCATCGAAGTGCTGGGACGACACATCGTCGGAGGACTGTCCCAGGAGTGACGAGACCCTGGCGGCCGTTTCTTCCTGAACGGACTGTCCGCCGGGACGGCAGGCAACCAGCCCGGCGACGACGGCTGCAGACAATAGGATGCGAAGCGCTGTTTTCATGCTGAATCGTTTACACAAAGTTGGCAAGAATCCCCAAATAATGCAAAAGAGTCAATTTTAAGTATGCCAAATGGCGAAAAATACTGAAAATTCATTATTCAAGAAATCCGGTGGAAGGTACATTTGCGAAAAATACAAACGCTTATGAACAAAAAGAAAGAACTTTATGAGGCCCCCGCCATCACCGTCACCGACGTGAAGTCCGAGGGAGTGATTTGCGCAAGTTCACCCGTCAACAACGGGTTTGGCGTAGGATCCGGAATGTTTGAGTATGACAATCCCGAACAGAACTGGTAATGAAAGGAGGACCGATTATGAAAAAGCATTTTGCCATCCTGTTTGCCGGCGCTGCGCTCGCCGTGCTTTCCTGCTCAAAGATCGACAATGTCGACTCCTACGAGGACATTCACTTGAACATTACCGTCTGCAATCCGGGCGGAGACCCTTCCACCAAGGCGCTGAAATCCGGATGGGTCAGCGGAGACGTCCTCAATATCTGGTTCAACGGGCGCGCGGATTACAAGCCCAATCTTACGCTCACTTATAACGGAAGTACCTGGGATGCCTCCAAGGTTTCCACAGATATCCTGGACGGAATTGCAACCCATAGTAACTTTAAAGTCATCTGGGAAGGGAACAACGACCTTGCCCATACCTTTACGTCTTCAACCAGCGGGACAAATACCCGTTTCAATGCAAAAGACGACGTACCTGTTTCCCGCGTGCTCTTCAACAGCCAGGTAGGATACACCTATGATCCCGACACCAAAACACTTACCGCCAACATTTCAGAACTGTACGACATCACTTCGGTCCAGGTGACCGTGCCCGGACTCCCTGCCGGCGACTGGAGCATCAAGAGCCCAATGATGGAAGCAATTAATTACGTAGAGATTGAAACCGGCTCACATATAAGCATAAGCACTTGGTACGCAGACAAATACATCCTCGGCCAGCCTGCTGCGGACGGTCATGTGTTCGTAGCCGGGACCATAGCTTTTTCATACAAATCCGGTTCGCATGAAATCCGTTTCACCTTGACGGACGGTACGGACACCTATGCGTATGAAGCAGGGAGCAAAACCCTCACATTCAACAGAGGCGACGCTTATGCATATCCTTTTGTCGCCATCAAGCTTCCCGCCTTCGATGGAGAGGATTCCGCACCTGTGTATTGGATAAAACAGTAAAGTTTTTTCTCTTTGACAAGACCTGTCAAAACTAGGGCGTACCTTTGTATCGTTGAAACAAAGGAACAAACTAAAATACAGGTCTTATGAGCAAGAACGAAAACATCCTCAATCTCCGCGCCGCCCTCGCGCAGCAGATTACCGACCGTACGCACAACGAAGAGACCGCCCGCCAGATCGCAGGCAATCTCTCGA
>CAMZCW010000270.1 GCA_947305045.1 uncultured Bacteroidales bacterium
CGAAGAATATCCCGCACCGCAGAAGAAGAAATGTGCGCAAATTCCTGGGCCGTAGGAATGATGATGGTCTCGATATCCGGTGCCAACCGCCGATTGGCATCTGCAATGGAACGCTCCGTCTCAAAGTCAATCATGTTGCGCACGCCACGTACAATGTGGTGGATACCCAACTGGCGGCAGGCATCGATGGTAAGACTGTCGTACGAAATGACGGAAACGCCTGACAATCCGGCCGTTGCCTTCCGGATAATGGCGAGTTTTTTCTCCATGGCAAAAAAGCCCCTCTTGTCCTGGTTGATACCCACGGCCACCACTACCTCGTCAAACATGGTAAGGGCGCGTTTAAGGATATTCAAATGACCGGCCGTAAACGGGTCGAAGGAGCCGGGGAAAAGCGCTTTGGTATTCATAACTGCCAGTTAATGGGTGTTTTACCCTCGGAAACGAGGATGGAATTGGTCTTGGAAAAATGCCGGCACCCGAAGAAAGCCCCCCGGGCCAGCGGGGACGGATGCGCGGCCTCCAGCACATGGTGCCGGGAAAGGTCTATCAGCGCAGCCTTACTGCGGGCGAAACTGCCCCAGAGGAGAAACACGATGCCGCTGCAATTCGCATTCAAATACCGGATAACGGCATCTGTAAACTCCTGCCAGCCAATATTTTGGTGCGATGCAGCCCGGCCGGCCTCCACTGTGAGGATGCTGTTGAGGAGCAGCACCCCCTGCCGGGCCCAGTTCTCCAGATTGGGCCGCCCGCTCATGCAGATGCCCAGGTCCGTCTCAATCTCCTTGAATATATTGCGCAGCGACGGAGGCATGCGCACGCCGTCCGGCACGGAGAAAGACAGGCCCATGGCCTCTCCGGGATTGTGATAGGGGTCCTGGCCCAGAATCACCACCTTCACCTCCTGCACCGGCGTAAGCTCGAACGCGCGGAAAATGAGCCCACCGGGGGGATAAATCACCTTCCCGGCGGCCTTTTCCTGATGCAGAAAGCGCGCCAGCTGCGCGAAATACGGTTTCCCGAATTCGCCCGCCAACGCGTCTTTCCAGCTTTGTTCTATCTTTACGTCCATGTTCTTCAGATTGCCGGTCAGGCCGGCAATGACGGGTTGTTGTCATGCCCGGCTCCGGCCGGGCATCTAAAATATGAAGTTGATAACGTCCGCTATCGTTTTCACATAGACAAAGATAAGACCTTTTATGTAAATTTCCTTGATATCTTCCACATCTTTGCGATTTTCCTCGGAAATCACGATGGTATGGACGCCTGCGCGTTTGGCCGCCAGGATTTTCTCCTTGATGCCGCCAACCGGCAGCACACGGCCACGGAGGGTCATTTCGCCCGTCATGGCAATCTCACTCTTGGGCGCTTTTCCGCGTAGGGCACTCACCATGGACGAAACCATGGTGATACCGGCCGACGGACCGTCCTTGGGCACGGCTCCCTCCGGCACATGGATGTGGATATCCTTCTTCATGAATTCCTCCGTGGTAAGGCCCGCCAGCTCCGGATGGGCCTTCACGTACTGCCAGGCAATCTGGGCGCTCTCCTTCATCACGTCGCCCAGGTTACCGGTCATGGAGAGGTTCCCCTTGCCCTCGCTCACCTGGCTTTCCACAAAAAGGATCTCGCCGCCCATCTCCGTCCAGGCCAGGCCGGTGACTACGCCGGGGCCTTCATTCCCCTTCACATCGTCATGGAAAGCGGTGGGAAGTCCCAGGTACTCACGCAGATGCGCAGGCTCAATCACCTTCGGGAATTCCTGATCCAAGGCCATCTTCTTGGCCGTCACGCGCGCAATCTTGGCAATCTGTTTCTCCAGGCCGCGCACGCCGGATTCATGGGTGTACCTGTCGATAATCTCCTGCAGGGCCGCGTCGCTGATGGAGAGTTCATCGGCCCTCAGACCATGCTCCGTGAGCTGCTTGGGAACCAGGTACTTATGGGCAATCTCCAGCTTTTCTTCTGCCAGGTAACCGCTCACGTTGATCATCTCCATACGGTCCTTCAGGGCCGGCTGGATGGTGCCGATGCCGTTGGCCGTGGTGATGAACAGCACGTTGGACAGGTCATAGTCAATGTCCAGGTAGTTGTCGTGGAAGGTGGTGTTCTGCTCCGGATCCAGGGCCTCCAGCAGGGCGCTGGAAGGGTCTCCCTTGAAGTCCGACGACAGCTTGTCTATCTCGTCCAGGACAATCACCGGATTGGAGGTACCGGCACGCTGGATGCCGTTCAGGATACGGCCCGGAAGGGCGCCCACATAAGTTTTGCGGTGACCGCGGATCTCCGCCTCGTCGTGCATGCCGCCCAGGGATATCCTTATATATTTCCGCCCGAGCGCGCGGGCGATGCTCTTGCCAAGGGACGTCTTACCCACGCCGGGAGGGCCCCACAGGCACAGGATGGGCGACTTCATATTGCCCTTGAGCTTGAGGACGGCCAGGTATTCGATGATGCGGTCCTTTACCTGATCCAGCCCGAAGTGGTCCTCGTCCAGTACCTCCTGCGCGTGTTGCAGGTCCAGGTTGTCGTCCGACAGCTCTCCCCAGGGCAGGTCCAGCATGAACTGGATGTAGGCGAACTGGATGCTGTAGTCCGGCGAAGTGGGGTTGTACTTTTCCAGGCGGGCCATTTCCTTGTCAAAGATGGCACGGACCTCCTTGGACCATTTTTTCTCGTCCGCCCGGCGGCGCATTTTCTCGAACTCCTCGCCTTCGTCCATCCCAAGTTCCTCCTGGATGGTACGCAGCTGGTTATTCAGATAATATTCCCGCTGCTGCTGGTCGATGTCCGTTTTCACCTTCTGGTTAATCTCCTGCTTGATTTGCAGGAGCTG
>CAMZCW010000271.1 GCA_947305045.1 uncultured Bacteroidales bacterium
TCTCCCCGCCCTGCAGCACAAAGGTCCGGATGCCCTCCTTCCAGGCCGCTTCGCAAGCGCCAAGGATCTCTTCCCGGGAAAGTGCATAGCGGGAAACGGAACGGTTGCTTTTCCGGATGCCGCAGTACAGGCAGTCCTGGCGGCAGACGTTGCTCCACTCGATGAGAGCACGCAGCCAGACCTGCTTTCCAAAGCGCTGCACGGCCACTTCCCGGGCACTCCGGTGCAAGCTTTCCACCAGGGAAGCGTCTTCGCTTTCCAGCAGTTCCCGGAGCCCTTCATCGGCAAGGGTCCGCTTTTCCCTGAGTTCGCTTACAAGAGGGTTCATTAATCCCGATTGTTTACGCAAAAATAATGAATTAAAGGCAAAAAATCGCTATTTTTGCAAGAAAGAAACCCTCATCCATGAAAAGAATAGTAACGTTTGGAGAAATCCTGCAACGCTGGTCCAAAAACGGAGCCCGGCGCCTGAGTCAGGGCTATGACTGGGAAGGCCATTTCGGCGGTTCAGAGGCCAATGTGGCCGTCTCACTGGCCAAACTGGGCAACCATGTGGGTTACGTTTCCCGCATTCCGGACAACGCCGTGGGGCGGGCCTGCCTGCAGGAACTCCGCTATCAGGGAATAGACGTAAGCGACGTAGTGCTGGGCGGGGAGCGCCTGGGCACGTACTACTTTGAGGCGGCAACGTCCGTGCGCCGCGGGCAGGTAGTATATGACCGGCAGGGATCTTCCTTCTATTCATCGGCCCCGGGCATGTTCCCCTGGCGGGAAATCTTCGGACGGACGGACATTTTCCACTGCTCCGGCATCACCTGCGCGGTGTCTCCGTCTGCCACGGAAGCCACCTTCGAGGCGGTGAAGACGGCTAAGGAAATGGGCCTCAGGATCACCTGCGACATCAATTACCGCAAGAACCTCTGGAAATACGAGGGGGCCGATGCCCACCGCACGCTGAACGCCCTCATGCAGTACAGCGACTTCATCTTCGGGGACCAGGACGAATGGGAAGTGGCCACCGGCGTCAAGCAGATCCCCATGGACCACATGCAGGCCGATACCAAGCTGGACATGGACGCCTACCGCCGTTATTTCGACGAAATGCACCGCCAGTTCCCCCACTGCCGGGAGATGATGCTGGGCCTGAGGAACCAGATGACATCGGCCCACCACACGCTCACGGCGCTGCTCTGGTACGACGGAACAATTTACACCTCCCGCATCTATGACATCCAGCCCATCGTGGACCCCGTGGGCGTGGGAGACGCTTTTGTGGCCGCCTACATCCATGCGGCCGAAAAATGGCCGGGCAACCGCCCAGTTGAAGAACTCCGTGGTGGGAGACTTCAACCTGGTCACCGAAGAAGAAATCCTGGAGCAGTTATAAACCCCTGTTTATTTTCGTTCACTCATATCCGGTATGTACATGAAAAATGACGTGAAGGACCGATTTTGTGTACATACATCATGCGAATCAGTTATTATGCCAGTTTTCCGGGAGATATGTACATAAAAAACGCATTTCCGGGCACTTTGGTTGTACATACGAGGTATGTACATACGCAAGGAAGGATCAAAACAAAAAACAAATCGTCCCCATGCCATACGGCACAGGGACGATTCTTTAACAGGATAGTAGTCAATTACTTCACCATTCCGCTGAAGCCCATGAAGGCCAGGGCCAGGATACCCACGCTAATGATGGCGATGGGGACGCCCTTGAAGGCCTTGGGAACCTCGTTCAGGGCCAGGTGCTCCCGGATGCCCGCGAAGATCACCATCGCAAGGCCGTAGCCCAGGGAGGTGGCAAAGGCATACACCAGGGCCTGTCCCAGGTTGAGCATGCCGCCGGGCACAAAGGAGAACTGCTTGGTAACCACATTGATGGCTACACCCAGCACGGCGCAGTTGGTGGTAATGAGGGGCAGGAAGATACCCAGGGCCTGATACAGGCTGGGGCTAACCTTCTTGAGCACAATCTCCACCATCTGCACCAGCGCCGCAATCACCAGGATAAAGGCGATGGTCTGCAGGAAAGTAAGGCCGAAAGGCACCAGCAGATACTGATTGATCAAATACGTTACCAGCGTTGCCAGCGTTATCACGAAGCACACGGCCATGGACATGCCCGTGGCGGTGGACAACTTGTTGGAAACGCCCAGGAAGGGGCAGATACCCAGGAACTGGGCCAGGACGATATTGTTGACGAAAATCGCCGAGATAATAATCAGAAAGTACTCCATAGCCTAGCTCTTTTTAACGAATTTGTTGAACAGGACCATCAGGTAGCCCAGGCACAGGAAAGCGCCGGGAGCCATCACGAAAGCCAGCATGCCGTCGTGTCCGCCGATGAAGTTGTAGCCGAAGGCACTGCCGGAACCAAGGATCTCGCGAACGAGGCCCAGCACCGTGAGCGAGCAGGTGAAGCCGATGCCCACACCCAGGCCGTCACAGGCGCTTTCCAGCACGTTGTGCTTGTTGGCAAAGGCCTCGGCGCGGCCCAGGACGATGCAGTTTACTACGATGAGCGGGATGAACAGGCCCAGCGTCTCGTACATAGCGGGCGTATAGGCCTGCATGAGGAGCTGCAGCAGCGTCACGAAGGTGGCGATGACCACGATGTACACCGGAATGTGCACCTTGTCCGGCACCACCGGGGCAATGGCCGATATGGCCATGTTGCTCAGGACCAGCACAAAGAGCGTAGCCAGACCCATGGACATGCCGTTGATGGCCGATGTGGTGGTTGCCAGCGTAGGGCACATGCCCAGCAGCAGCACAA
>CAMZCW010000272.1 GCA_947305045.1 uncultured Bacteroidales bacterium
CGGAATTCTACATGATCGGCGACTGCCTGGGGGCCAAAAACATCGCCAACGCCACTGCCCAGGCCCACGACGTGGCCTGCAACATCGGAAGAATATAAGTGATTGCTTTGCAGTCATTATCCTTGATTTAAACGGCTTCGCGGAACGGCAGGACATGATAAAGATAAAAGGAGGAATGATCCATCATGGGACAATATGACTGGCTGTTCTTTCAGTTCCCCAAGGAGGAGACCCATTCCGGCGGGATGCTGCCCCCGGTGCAGGCCTATTTCCGGGGGGAGAATTCCGTGCCCGGCAGTCAGGTGACCCTGCCCTATCGGGCCTATCTGAAGCCCGGCGTCATCGACGACGAGCCCCATTACCACCGGGAGGAGGAGTATCTGGCCTTCGTTGGCCACGACCTGCGGGACGCCTTTGATTCCTTTGACGCGGAGATCGTGTTCTACATGGGGGAAGACCTGGACGACATGGAGAAGATCGTCATCGACAAGCCCACCATGATCAAGGTGCCGGGCCTTTTCTGGCACGGACCCCTGGAGATCGTAAGGCTGGGCAAGCCCCTCTTCTTCCAGCCGGTGCTGTTCAACAGCCGCTACTATGCCATCCATCAGAGATATGACAAGGAAGGGCGGCCCTATAAGGAGAGCATCACCTACGGCGTCAGCCCCTGCAAACTGGACAGCGGGAAAACCTGCACCTTCTGCTCACGCTGCCGGGAAAGGAAGGAGGACTGAACATGGGACGCTACGATCATCTGATCCACGAGTTTGAAAAGGAATACAACACCATGTGGGGGGACTTCATGCCCAAGTACCAGGCCTATTTCCGGGGCAAGGGCTGCATGGCGGAGGCCAACCTCTACGCCTCCTACCGCTGCTATATGAAGGAGGCCTTCGTGGACCGGGAAAGTAATTTCCACAGCGAGGAAGAATACCTCTGCTTCATGGGCTACGACGTGGCCGACCCCTTCGGCTCCTTCGACGCGGAGATCAGCTTCTGGATCGGGCCGGACCTGGACCACATGGAGGAGCATATCATCACCGAGCCCACCATCGTCCGCATCCCCGCCTACTGGTGGCACTGTCCCCTGGAATACCGCCGGGTCACCAAGCCGGTGTACTTCGAGGTGGTCCACCTGCGGGGCGAATTCGGCACCTTTGCCTATCGGGAGATCGACGGGGTGAAGAAGCTCTGCTACACCGGCTTCACCACCTTCAACGGCCGGGTCCCCTGCGTGAAGAACGCCAGCAAGAAGTGCGACTGGTGCGGGGCTTGCGGCAAAAAGCCCCCCAAGGCCGACGCCAAAAAGGAGCGCCCCGCCTTCATCCCCGTGGACCACGGCGACGAGTGCATCTTCGACCACAAGAAGAAATGCGACTACTGCGGCAAATGCGGCAAGGAAAAACCGAAGGAATAAGCGGGAATTATCGCTGCGTCAATCGGCAATAATCAAATCCCGGAGGACCGTGTATCGGACGGTTCTCCGGGATTCTTTATCCATAATCATCTAGCAAAGCCAATTACAGCGCTTTCAGGAACAAATACACAGCTTGATCCCTTTTATTCTTATAGACATATTCATCCGACTCAAACCCAAGTTTTTCATTCAGCCGGATACTGGCTGCGTTGTCGGTCCTGACCTGATTCTGTATGACCTTGTAGCCAATCTGTTTTGCGAACTCCAGAAGCAGCAGAGTCGCTTCATGCGCATTACCTTTGCGTCTGTGGGGTTCAAGGATTTCCACTCCGATGGAAGCAACGCTTTTGCTGTGTTCATAGAGCGAAATGGTTCCGACAATTTCCTTGCCGTTGAGAACCGCAAACATTTCAAAGCGCTTTCCCAGATAGGAACCGGAATTCCAATCCTGCACCATAAGCCGGATTTCTTCCAAACTCAAATACGGGTATAGATTCGTTCGTAAAGCATCAATATCGTTGTCTGAAAAATGCCGGATGGAAACCATGATTATCCCTTCATGTGCTCAGTTTGCCGAGCGTCGAACCGGATTCACCCGTTTGAATTTCAATGCACGTTCCGGGGTAGTCTCCGGGCAATCCTCATCAAAGGTGATGGGCATGGAGCGGGCTCTCTCCAATTCTGCCTGTTCCTCTGCCGTGAAAGCAAGCTCCCGTTTTTGTTCTTCCGTTAATTCAACTGTATTTCCCATAATAGAGACCCCTTTCAAAGTTCGTAGCCAGTCGAGCAGAAATCAACCTTGTGACTTCGAGCTCTTTTTCACCTTCTTGATATAGAGTTCTTTCCGTATATACTACAAAGAGGATGTCGTCAACCGTTTTGCCGTTCCGGTTTAAATTTCCGATGATACTCAAGTTTCCATAGGTAGTATCTCCGATGGTATTGTATCGGTCTTCGACCTCACTATGCTCATCGTCGTACATTTCAATACGGTCATAATCGAAAAACACGCGAGCGGCATTTCTGAATGAGATGCCATGCTTTTCGATATTCATTTGGTTTTTCACTTCATCGTATTCAAACAGCATCCCACCGAGAGAAAAGCGCACGAATCGCTCGGAATTGCTCAACTGCCTCACCACCCCTGTATCGTTAGTATAGCATAGATACTTGAAAAAGAAAACAGGATGGACAGTAAATCATTGCATCATTGCTAGAGCGAAATGGAGTTGCATGCAAAAGGGGGTGCGAGCGGCTGCTCGCACCCCCTTGCGTATTCGATGGGTTATACTACCAATTCATATTGATATT
>CAMZCW010000273.1 GCA_947305045.1 uncultured Bacteroidales bacterium
TGGTGGTGACCAACGCGGACTGCCCCTTCAACCCCTACACCAAGATTTTTGGCGAGGCCAGCTTCCACAACGAAGACTACGGCCTGTTCTACAACAACATCAAGGACAACGTTGCCACGCGCGTTGCTGCGTATAAAAACAAGTAACAACAAACAGTTATGAAAACAAGTGCCGACCTTGTGGTCTATGGGAAGATTTTTACTTCCGAAAACAATCAGCTGGCAGAAGCTTTTGCCGTGAAAGACGGCAAGTTCGTCTATGTGGGTGACAAAAACGGGGCAGAAACCTTTATCGAAGCGGGAAAGACCCAGGTGCTGGACTATACCGGGAAAGGGCTTGTGATGCCCGCCTGCGGCAACGGCCACGCCCATTATTCCATTGGCGTCGCCCTGCCCATGGTGGGGACGGTGGCTTTTGGAAAAACGCCGGAAGAATTTCTGAAGGAGGTGGTTCCCGCCGCGGTCAAGAAGGCCCGGGAAACCGGGGCCACAAGCGTCTTCGGCTTTGGCTGGAATTACATCACCTTCATGGACAACATGCCCACCCGGCAGCAGCTGGATGCCATCTGCAGTGATCTGCCCGTTTACTTTGCCGATGACGAAGGCCACAAGGGCCTGGCCAATACGCTTTGCCTGGTCCGGGCCGGCATCATGAAGGCCGACGGCACCGTGCTCAAGCGGGACAAGGATATCCGCGGCGGAGAAATTGTGATGGGGCCCGACGGCACCCCTACCGGTTTCCTGAAAGAACAGGCCGGTACGTTCGTACGTTTCTCCCTGGACACCGAACGGCTCTATCCCCTTGACGTGGCTAAAGAAGTCGTGAAAAAAATCCAGGAGCAGTTGTTGTCGGAGGGTTACGTCATGTATATCGATGGTTGGGGAAACTATTTCAACAATATCAATTTTTTCAAGGCGGCCCAGGAGGCGGACAAAGCCGGCGAGATGAACATGATTCTGGCCCTGACCTATGAGACGGACAGCTGGGGGAACGTGGATGAGGCCTTGTCCAAAGCCGTTGAAGTCCAGAAATACGCCACCAAACACCTGAAAACCAACTGGTTCAAGCTCTTTATGGACGGCACCGTGGAAGGCCGGACCGGCTTTGTGGAGCCGCTGTATCCGGACGGGCACCAGGGCCTGGCCAACTGGACCAAGGAGGAACTCACGGAGATTACACGGAAGGTCAATGCTCGCGGTATCTCCATGCATGTCCATACCATGGGTAACAAGGCGGTCAATTACGTTGTGAGCGCTTTTGCGGACGGCGGAAAAGACCAGATGCGCAATACGCTGGTGCATATCCGCAATGTTAATCCGGAGGATTACAAGCGCATGGCGGAACACAATATGTACGCCGTCGCCGGCATGCACTGGCATCACTGTCCCACCAATGCGCCTGAATATATCCGGGAACACAACCTGGCTCCTGCCGGCGTGGAGGACAAGTCTTATCCCATGAAATCCTACTTCGACCATGGTATCAACGTGAGCTCCCACTCGGATTTCCCGGCACTCAGCGGCAGCCCCGACGACCCGTTCGGCATCATGGAAATTGCCGTGACGGGCGTGCTTCACGGGGAGGACGGCAAGCCCTGGTGGCCGGAAGAGCTCCTGACCCGGGAGCAGGCCCTCGCCTCCCTGACCATCAACGTGGCCCGGCAGCTGTTCCTCGAAAAGGAAAGAGGCAGCATCTGCGAAGGCAAGTATGCCGATTTCCTCCTGGTGGACAAGGACGTCCTGTCCTGCCCCGAGACAGAGATTCACGAGGCCAAGCCCGAAGCCACGTACTTCGAGGGAAAGCAAGTATACAAAATGACAAAATAATGAATCCGATTGATTACGCCAAGAAGGGAAACTGGTACAAGTTCCCGGAAATTACCAAGGACGTGGATGCGTTCTACATCTACTCTACCGTGTATTTCGGCAATGAGGGAGACCCGGATTATGCTACGATGGACAACGCGGAGATGCTCGAGGGCATAGAAGTGGAGCATGCCATCAAGTCCAGTGTGTTCGAGGAATCCACCAACGTATTCATTCCGTACTACCGCCAGGCCGGCATGCGGATAGAGGCGGAGGCCTGGCTCAAGACCGGGAACATTGACGGACCGCTGGTTGGTGGCACGCCGTATGGGGATATTGTCGATGCGCTGGATTACTACTTTGAACACTGCAACGGCGGCCGTCCCTTTGTCATTGCCGGGCACAGCCAGGGATCGGCCATCCTCCGGCTGGTACTGAAGCGCTACTTCAAGGAGCATCAGGATTACTACAAGCGCATGGTGGCGGCCTACGCTATAGGCTACTCCATCACCCAGGAAGACCTGGAGGCCTATCCGTACCTGAAGTTCGCCACCGGCGAGACCGACACGGGCGTTATCATCAGCTGGCACACGGAAGGCCCTAAAAACGTGGAGGCCAATAAGCCCAACTGCGCGCTGCTGCCCGGCGGAATCAGCATCAACCCGCTCAACTGGAAGCGCGACGAGACCTATGCGCCCGCCAGCATGAACCTGGGCTCGATGGTGGCCGACGAAAAGACCATGACCACCTCCATCCAGGACATTGGCGGCGATGCCCAGGTGTGCCTCTCCCGCGGCACGGTGGTTACCCATGCCCGCGCCGTAGCCAATGAAATGGTGGACTTTGCCGGCCCGCAGAGCTACCACCAGGACGACTACTCCATCTTCTACAACAACATCAAGGAGAACGT
>CAMZCW010000274.1 GCA_947305045.1 uncultured Bacteroidales bacterium
CTCCAATGGCCAGCACTTCTGCTACCGTAAGGCCGCCCAGGGGCGAAAAATCGCCGGCGGCGTCCCCATAGCGCGTACTGTATCCCACCCAGTCTTCCGACAGGTTGCAGGTGTTCACCACGCGGCCGTTGTTGCTCTGCGAGATGGCATACAGGGCGGTCATCCTGAGGCGCGGCGCCATATTGATGCGCGTTTGGGCCGATGCCTCATGCCCAAGCTGTGCCTCCACTTCTTTCATCAGCGCTTCAAAAGAACTTCCGATGTTCACATTGTAGCGCTTGATACCCAGGTGGTTAATGAGTTTGAAGGAATCGTCAATATCTGGCTGCACACCATTGGGCATGGTTACGCCAATTACGCGCTCCCGGCCCAATGCCTCTACGCACAAAGCAGCGGCAATGCTGCTGTCCTTACCGCCGGAAATGCCCAGCACGGCATTGCAGCCTTTTCCGTTTTCCTCAAACCAGTCCTGTATCCACCGGACACAGGCATCCTTAACTTCTTTTGCGTTAAACATAGCTTATTTTGCTCGAGTGTATACTTGGATGGGGCAGCCTTCAAAGTCGAAGTGCTCCCGTAACTTGTTCTCCAGGAAGCGTTTATACGGGTCCTTCACCCACTGGGGCAGGTTGCAGAAGAAGGCAAACTGCGGGGTGCGGGTGGGCAGCTGCGTCACGTACTTGATCTTGATGTACTTGCCCTTCCATGCCGGCGGCGGATAGTTCTCGATTTCCGGCAGCATGGCGTCGTTGAGCTGGCTGGTAGGGATTTTCCGGGCCATGTTCTCCGCCACATGGGCGGCGGCATCCAGCACATCCAGGATGCGCTGCTTGTTGAGCACGGAGGTGAAGATGATGGGGATGTCGTTGAACGGCGCCAGACGGGCCTTGAGGCCTTCTGTATAGTCCCGCATGGTGTTCACGTCCTTTTCAAAGAGGTCCCATTTGTTCACCACAATCACGCAGCCCTTGCGGTTTTTCTGAATCACGTTGAAGATGTTCATATCCTGCGCCTCCATGCCCAGGGTGGCGTCGATCATGAGGATGCAAACATCTGAGTGTTCGATGGTTCGCATAGCGCGGAGCACGGAATAGAACTCCAGGTCCTCCGTCACCTTGCCACGCTTGCGCATGCCGGCGGTGTCCACAATCATGAACTCGTGGCCGAATTTATTATAATAGGTAGAGATAGAGTCGCGTGTGGTACCGGCAACCGGCGTCACAATGTTGCGTTCCTCTCCCAGCAGGGCATTGGTCAGGGACGATTTTCCCACGTTGGGGCGGCCCACGATGGCGATGTGCGGCAGGTCCGCGTGGTCTTCCTCTGCGCCGTCATCTTCCGGAAGGGCCTTCACAATCTCGTCCAGAAGATCGCCGGTGCCGCTGCCGTTGGCGGCAGAAATGGTCCATACTTCCCCGAGCCCCAGGCCGTAGAAGTCGAAGGCGTCGTACATCTTTTCACCGGTGTCCACCTTGTTCACGCAAAGCACGACCGGCTTTTTGCTGCGGCGAAGCAGGTCCGCGATTTCCGCGTCGTAGTCCGTGATGCCCGTGGCGGCCTCGCACATGAACAGGACGACATCGGCCTCTTCTATGGCGATGCCCACCTGCCGGCGGATGGCGTCTTCGAAGACGTCGTCCGAATTGGACGTGTACCCGCCCGTATCCACTACGGAGAATTCCCGGCCGCACCACTCGCACTTGCCGTAATGACGGTCCCGGGTGACGCCGGCGGTTTCATCTACAATTGCCTGCCGCATGCCCACCAGACGGTTGAACAGCGTGCTTTTTCCTACGTTCGGTCTCCCGACTATCGCTACTAATGCCATAATTCATTCGTTTTTCGGTGCAAAGATACACAAAAAATTTAGCACCACAGCTTTCCAAGAAGACGAAGCGTACCCACAAACAGGGCGGCGAGCAGCCCATTCCACAGGAGCGTCAACGGCAGACTTACCGGCTGCGGGGCGTTATTGAAAGGACTCTCCTGTACCCGGGCGTCGTAACGGGCGAAGGGGTTCGTGTAAATGACCGCTCCATCCGGGAAAAAGGCGGTCATACGGGCATAAGGCTCCGTTTCCGGCAACGCATAACGGATGGCGCACGTATCCATGACCATGGCCAATGTGCTGTGCGCTACGCCGTTGACGCGGATGCTGTCCGCCCGCCGGGAGAGCGTCAGGTAAAGGGTATTTTCTTCCAGGCCGACAGCCTCCACAAACGGCAGTTCGCGGTTCTTCTGCCGCTTCACCTCCCAGTCTCCGTTACCGTAATCCGGCACACGCATGGCATAATAGCAGCCACCGAGGAGGGTTCTCTTGAGGTCTTCGTATCGGCCCGAAGGGGTGTTCAGAAAATTGCAGCGGATGGCGGTGAGCCAGTGACGCTCCGGATGATGGAGGTCGTCACTAGCCAGGCCAAAACTGTAATGGCCGGCCGTGAGCGCCCAGTCCCAGTATTCGTTTTCCGTGCTCACGTGCGTATCCAGCTCCATGATCTGGTAGCCGGAAAGCTTCTCTAACTGCGTGCGGGGAAGGCCGACGGTGCGGTACGGATGGTTGATCTGGATAAAATCGGCATCCGTACACAGCCGGTCCAGTTCAAACTGCTTGTGGGAAGCCCATAACGGCAGGATGGGATCCCAATGCCGAACTTGCGGGCTGCCGAACACCAGTTTGTGGAACTTGAAGGGGCTGTAGCCCTGCTCGTACAC
>CAMZCW010000275.1 GCA_947305045.1 uncultured Bacteroidales bacterium
GCGTATCCACCAGCCCGAAGCACTCCTGCAGGCGCACCCTTAACACCGGTGCCTCTGCCCCCTGACGGTATTCCAGGCGGATATGGCTGCCCGTGGGAACGGTAATATGGGTGGGGGCCAGGCGGTCCACCGCCTGCTGCTGACTATAAGACAGCCTGCTCCAGATGACCTCGCAGAGATTGATTTTTTTCAGTTCCGCAAGTGTTGTAGCCCCTCCCACAAAGAGCGGAGCCCATTCGCGGGCCGCCGCACAAAGGGCCGCCGTATCTACCGCCGGCAGTTCCAGCTCCGGATGGCGAAGGCCGATGAAAGCCACGCGTCGCTGCAGGTTCCCCACCGCGTCGTCAAAAGAAAGTATGGAAGCACCGTTTTTTACGATGGCGTCACAAATAGCCGCTTGCACCTTTTCTTTCATTTCTCCGGATAAAGGCTTGGACCAGAGGAGGATAGAACCCAAGCGGCACTCTTTCCGGGCAACGGCCGCACCGCCTTTGGCATCCCAAAAGACCACGTCGCGTTCCCTGGTGAAGGCTGTCAGGTCCTCCGGAAACACGACGCTCGCGAGGAAGACCTTCCCCACGCTGCCAGCGCTGGGATGCATGGACGCAGCCACCACCCAATCGGCACCGGCAAGCGGATCAGACGGATCCACAGCCACCAATTCTCCTCCCGCGAGCTGGAAAGTACCCACGCCCTCCTTCCAAGCCTTGCCGATGCGCTCCGGATAGGCCTGGACAAGCAGCCTGCCGGCCTCGTAAGGGTTCACCGGGGTGTCATCTACAGGCGCCTTCACCATCTCTGCATATTGCCGCGCCACCCGCGCAATCCGGTTCCAGGAACGCGTATTTCTGCCGCGGCGAAGGGCATCCAGCCGCCTGTCCACAGCCACGTCTCCCTCCCCTGCCAGCGGGTCTTTTTCCTCAAGGAGGGCCGCCAGATCGGCCGCAAGGGCCTTTTCCGGGCCGCTTCTTGCCGACAAGAGCATGGCCGCCATACGGGGATGGCACGGGAGCCTGGACAGCCCCTTCCCGCGTGCCGTGATGCCGCCTTCCGTGTCGATGGCCCCCAGCGACAGCAGAAGTTCCCGCGCGTGCACAAGGGCCGGACGCGGCGGCGGCGTGAGCCACGGAAGGCTTTCCACGTCTTTCTCGCCCCAGACGGCACTGTCCAGCACCAGCGGCGCCAGGTCTGCCTCCAGGATTTCCGGCGTGCGGATGGGCGCCATGCGGGCCTCCGTACCTGCGTTCCACAGCCGGTAGCAGGTGCCGGGTGCGACGCGTCCCGCCCGTCCCGTCCGCTGGGTAGCCATATCCAGGGAGATGCGCACCGTTTCCAGGTGCGACAGGCCGCTCCGAGGGTCGAAAACCATCTTCCGGCACAGGCCGCTGTCCACCACTACGCGCACCCCTTCAATGGTGAGGGAGGTCTCGGCGATGGGGGTTGCAAGGACCACTTTCCGTTCGCCGGGACGGCTGGGGGCGATGGCCCGCGCCTGCTCGTCGCCAGAAAGAAGGCCGTAGAGCGGAAAGATGGCAGTATCGCCCAGCTGACCCGTCAAGCGTTCCTCCGCCTTCCGTATCTCCCCTTCTCCGGGCAGGAAGGCCAGGATATCGCCCGCGTGGCTGCGGTGCGCCTGAAGGACGGTTTTTGCAACGAGGGCGGCGCAGTTTGAGGAATCGGCCTCCTCTTTCGCATGAATGACCTCCACCGGATACATTTTGCCGGCGCTTTCCACCACAGGCGCGTTCAGGGCCGATGAAAGGGTACTGGCGTCGATGGTAGCCGACATAATGACCATGCGCAGGTCTTCCCGGAGAAGGGAGCGGCACTGCCGCGTGAGGGCGAGGGCTTCGTCGGAGGTGAGGCTGCGCTCGTGGAATTCGTCAAAAATGACGGTTCCCACCCCTTCCAGGGCGGGATCGTCCAGCAGCATCCGTGTCAGGATGCCCTCCGTCACCACCTCCACGCGGGTCTTTGGGGATACCCGGCTCTCCAGGCGGATGCGATAGCCCACGGTCTCCCCCACCTGCTCCCCCAGGAGCCAGGCCATGCGGGAAGCCACCTGCCGGGCGGCTACCCGCCGGGGTTCCAGGAGGATCACCTTCCCCTCCGGAAAGGCCTCCGCGATGGTGAGCGGCAGCACGGTGGATTTCCCGGCCCCGGGCGGCGCCGTCACAAGGACGCATCCCCGCTCCGCCAGGACGCGGCTCACCTCCCCCGCAATGCCATAGGCCGGAAGGGCAGCAATCTCCGTATGACGGGCGATAGTCAATGTATGCAAAGATAGTCATTTTCCGCGTTACACTGCTCCGTAAAATGGAAACAATTGGTACACAGCTTGTTACAGAAAATCGCCTATGTCAATATGCATAGACGATTTTGCATAAAGCAATAATAATCAACTACTTCCATTTTACATTTACTGTGTTGTCCGGCCGGGTGACAGAAAGAAGAACTCCCCAAAGCATATCCCTCCGCACAAATAGGGCCTGTACTGTGCGGGGGACTGGGCTGGAGCATCACCTTCCGCATAAAAATACATTGTTTCGTGCGGAAGCTCATGCTCCGACTCATGTTGAAGTAACGGACCCTGTAGCCGGAGAGGCAGGCTTGATAGCCAAGGGCTGTTGACAGATAACTTTTACCGACTCCGGCGGGACCGGTGATGAGAACGTAAGCCCCCTGCCTGATGTATTCACAGGAA
>CAMZCW010000276.1 GCA_947305045.1 uncultured Bacteroidales bacterium
GTCTATGTCAATATGCATAGACGATTTTGCATAAAGCACTGGCTCACAACTATTTTCATTTTTCGTTGCTCAGGCGTTTTTCAAAAATACGCATTATTTCACGTTTTTCACTACCTTTGGGAAAAATCTATACGAATGAAACGTCTTCTCTTCCTTCTGGCCGCGCTGGCCATCTCCCTTCCCCTCTTCTCCCAAGAGTACATCGGTGACAGCTGCACCGCCCTTCTGGTGGGCAAGAAAGCCTCCTCGGACGGCTCCGTGATGACATCCCATACCTGTGACGGCCGTTACCGCACCTGGGTTCAGATGGAGCCCGCCGCGGACCATGAGCCCGGCGCGATGCATCCCGTCCTCCGGGGCACCATGCAGACCCGGTTCCGGGGAGACACCACCGGTGTGAAACTCATGGGCGAAATCCCCCAGGTGGCTCACACCTATGCCTATCTCAACACGGCATACCCTTGCCTCAATGAGAAGCAGCTGGCCATGGGAGAAACCACCTTCGTGGGTCCGGATACCCTCGTGAACGCGGCCGGATGGTTCACCATCGAGGAGCTGGAGCGGGTTGCCCTGCAGCGCTGCGACAACGCCCGGGATGCCATCCGTCTGATGGGCGCCCTGGCGGAGCAGTACGGCTACGGCGACAGCGGCGAATGCCTCACCGTGGCCGATAAGAACGAGGTATGGCAGTTCGAGATTGTGGGCGTCGGAAAGGACAAGATCGGTGCCGCATGGGTCGCGAAGCGTGTTCCGGACGACCACGTAGCCATATCGGCCAATATCCCCCGCATCGGGAAGATCAACCGCAAGGACAAGGACATGATGGCCTCCTCCAATGTGGAGCAGGTAGCTATCGACAACGGCCTCTGGGACGGCAAGGGAGAGTTTGTCTTCTGGAAGGCCTTCAACACGGATTACGCCAAGGGAAGGAACTTCTCCGACCGCGAGTGGTTCATTCTCAATAAGCTTGCCCCGTCGCTGGGTCTCACCTATGACATGGACGAGCTCCCCTTCTCCGTGAAACCGGATAAGCCGGTCGATATCCGCGAGGTGATGACCCTCTACCGGGAGACCTACGAGGGGACGGATTTTGATATGACAAAGAACATCAAGCTGGCCCGTCCCGCTACCAAGAAGCATCCGGCCGATACCGTCGTCAGCCCCATCGCCAATCCCTGGCTCACCACCACCCTCCGGAGCACCCTCAATACCATAGCCCCCGGGACGGTGGAGTTCCGCCGCACCGTAGCCGTCGCCTGGTGCGCCTACAGTCACATCACGCAGCTCCGCTCCTGGCTTCCCGACGAGGTGGGTGGCGTTTGCTGGATTTCGGTCGATAACCCCGGTCAGAGCCCCCGCATCCCTGTCTTCTGCGGCACTACAGCGCTCCCGAAGAACTTTGAGGTCTGCGGCCAGAAGCAGTATGTCCCGGACAGCTACGTGTGGCAGTTCCGCCGGGCCAACAAGCTGGCAACGCTCTCCTGGCAGACCACCAAGGAAGGCTTTAACAAGGAGATTCTCCGCCTGGAAGAGATAGCCTTCAAGGGTCTTCCCACTGCAGGCTCCCCCGCCCTCCTTAACGCCTATACGGAATACATCTACAACGAGAGCGTCCGCACCTGGCAAGTCCTCGAGGACAAATACTGGCTCCAGTTCGGGATGGGGTTCTAGGGGGGGGCGGGCAAGGTGGTCCCCCTTCCAGCGCGTCCGCTTGGGGTCAGCCATTGGGTTCCTTGTCAGCGGCAAAACCAGGGCGGGCAGGCGGCTTGCCAAAGGCGGATAATTTTTCTAACTTTGTGCGAGATAAAACCATTTTTAGAGGTATGAAGGTTGCCCTCGAGAACGACGGCCCCGTCACCATCTGCATCGACACAAAAGATATCAAATAACCACCAGCATGACAAATATCGATTCCGTCCTTGCGTTCAACCGCGAATATGTTGCATGGACACGCGCCTGTCCGTGCTGCTGCAGGATGCCCTTGGCTGGGCGTCACGGAAATCATGGTGGTTGCGCACACCACCTGCGGTGCATGCCACCGGCGAACTCACCGAAGTGAAATAACCCTGGACATAGGCCTTAGTCCAGGGTAATGCTCTCTATTCGCAGGCGCAGGAGTCCGGAGGGAACCTGCGCCTCTGCAATTTCACCCACCTTTTTGCCCATGAGGGCAGCGCCGATGGGCGATTTCAGCGAAATCTTGCCCGCCTCCAGATCCATCTCGTGGGGGCTGACAATCTGGAAAGTCATACGGGTATGGGTGGAAAGGTTGGTAAATTCCACCCGGCTCAGCAGACAAACCCGGTCCTTGGGAAGGTGATCGGTGTCGATAACCCGCGCATGCTCCAGAATACGCTGCAGGAAGCGGATACGGCTGATGGTCTTCCCCTGGATGCGCCGGGCCTCACGGTAGCCCGCATTGTCGCTCCGGTCCCCCTGGGCGCTGGCCTCCGCAAGGTCGTCCGCCACCTTGGGGTACACCTCGTTTATAAGATGCTTCAGCTCCGAGGCAATCTCGTCGTATCGCTCTTTTGACAGGTATTCCATGAGGCGTTAATTCAGCACGGAGGAAAGGAAGTCGGAGAGTTCCTCTCCGCGAAGGTCGCAGGCCTCGATAACGCCGTCCGGGCCAATGAGGAAGCTGGTGGGAATGCCGTCAATGCCATATTTCTGGGAGGCCTTGCACTTCC
>CAMZCW010000277.1 GCA_947305045.1 uncultured Bacteroidales bacterium
GCTGGTGTGCATGTCCAGTTCCTACGTAGGCTTTCTGCATGCCATCGGTGCGGATAGCACCATTGTCGGCGTTTCCGGCCTGGGATTCCTGGGCGAGCGTCCGCCCCTGGCTGTGGAGGTGGGGTACGACGCTGCGCTGGATTACGAGACCATCGTCAAGGCCTATCCGGACCTGTTCCTTACCTATAATATAGGCGCGGTGGAGCCGCCGTACCTGGCCAAATTGCGGGAGATGGGCATCCGGACCGTGGTGCTGAGCGAGCATCTGGAAAGCCATCCGCTGGCCCGGGCAGAGTACGTGAAACTTTTTGGTGCGTTGACCGGAAGGGAGGCCGCGGCCGATTCCGTCTTCGCCGCCGTCCGGGACCGCTATCGGGCTTCTGTTCAGCCGCAGGCCACCCGGAAGGTCCTCATCAACATTCCCTATGCGGACCAATGGTACATTCCCGGTGGGGATAATTACATGACGCAGCTCATCCGGGACGCCGGCGGTGAACTGCTGGGCGCCGTTCCGGGAAAGCAGGAATCGTCCATCGTCAGTCTGGAAACGGCCTATCAATATGCGCAGGAGGCCGATGTGTGGCTCCATCCGGGCTGGTGCAGCTCCAAGGAACAGTTGCGCAGCATCCATCCGCTGTTCAGCGCCTTTCCTGTGCTGGATAAGTCCGTATGGAACAATACGTTACAGCGGACATCCGGCGGTGGTAACCGCTTCTGGGAGACGGGCCCCGTGCATCCGGAACTCATCCTTGAGGACCTGGTAAAAATCATGAGCGGGACCGTTGGAGAGGCCCCGCTGCATTACTATCTGCCATTAGAATAGTTTTCCGTTGTTGAATTTACTGGCCAGTCCCTGCAGTTCGTCTGCGGTGGCTGGTCTGTTTAATGCCTCTTTGCGTTCCTTCTGGAACTGGGCTTTGAGCCGGGCAAACTGGCGTTTGGTATCCAGGGTGAAGTCTCCGCCCTCTATCCAGGCAAAGTAGGAAGGCTCTGTATTCCACACTTCCCGGGCGGTTTTGCCCTTATGCTTGCCAAAGCTAATGACCGCTTCTCCTTCGTCGTTGTAAATGAGCCGGCCGGCAAAATCTACGTTGCGGGTGCGCGGGCCAATCTTGGACAGGGCGTCTACGTCGTTCTTGAGCACTTCCTGCTGGAATTCCGTGGGCGCCTGATAGCGGTCCAGCTGGCCCTTGAGGACCTCATAGGTGGCCAAAGTGTCGGCCTCTGCCGTGTGGGCGTTCTCGAAGTCCTTGCCGCCGCAGTAGAAGCGGTAGGCGGCGCGCAGGTTGCGGGGTTCAAAGTGATGGAAGATGTTCTGGACATCCACCATTTTGCAGGCATGGAGATCCAGTTTGTCGATGCAGTCTATCATCTCCTGGGCTTTGTCGTGGGCGGCCTCGTTGGAAAGGCGCGAGACGGAGTAGGCACGGGCACGCTCGATTTCCTCTGCCAGCATGGGAAGGTCGAACTTGGCGGAGTTGAACCCGGCCAGGTCGCTGTCCTGCAGCCAGGAGGCCACCTCCGGCAGTACCTCAATGAACTTGGGGCAGTTTACCAGGTCTTCGTCCTTCACCCCGTTTACTTCCGAGGCCTGCGGATTGATGGGAATCACGCGGTGGTTCTCGTAATCCCAGGGTTTGATTTTCCAGGTTTTGATTTTTACTTCTCCGCCGGGCATCACCTTCACAAAACTGAGTTCGATGATGCCGTCGGTGGGAATATTAAGGCCGGTGCTCTCTATGTCAAAGAACAGTAGAGGCCTTTCTAAGTTTAGTTCCATAGATTTTGAGCCCCGCAGGGGCGATAGTAAGTCCCTTCCCCGAGGGAAGGGATTTAGGGATGGGGTAACGTTAGCGAAACGGATTCAATAGCCGCCAGGCTATTGGATCATGATTGGCATAAGGATACCGCACACCTTCTCCGTGTCGGCCTCTTCCTCTGCGGGGAGGATGAGGGCGGCGCGGCGGGCGTCGGCAAACTTGATAACCAGCGTGTTGCAGCTCATGTTGGCCAGGATTTCCGTGAGGAAGGTGCTCTTGAAGCCAATGGTGAGGGCGTCTCCGGCGTAGTTGCAGCTGATTTTTTCATAGGCGGCGAGGGCGAATCCCAGGTCCTGGGCGCTGATTTCCAGCTGGCCTTCCTTGAGGGTGAACTTGATGTGGTTGGAGGCCTTGTTGGCGCACACGGCCACACGCTTTACCGTATTGAGCAGCAGCTGACGGTCTATTTGTAGGATGTTGGCGTTGTTGGCCGGAATGACATCCCGGTACTTGGGATATTTGCCCACGACCAGGCGGCACACCATGGTGGTGGCGCCAAAGGTGAACTGGGCGGTGGTGCTGTCAAAGGCAATTTCCACGTTCTCCACATCCTTGCCGATAATGGAACGCAGCACGCCGGCTGGTTTCTTGTGCAGGATGAAGGAAGCCTTTTCCGTGGCCTTGACATCCTTGGTGGTATAGCAGATGAGCTTGTGGGAATCTGAGGCCACCAGCGTGGTGCTGTCCAGGTCTATGTCGAAGAAGATACCGTTCATGGCCGGACGAATCTCGTCGTCCGCCGTGGCATAAATGGTGCCCTGGATGCCGTCCGTAAGGCTTTCTGCCGGGAAGATGACCTTAAGAGCATCGTCCCCGGTGGTCTTGATTTCCGGATAGTCTGCGGCCGGGAAGTAGGGGAGCACGGAGT
>CAMZCW010000278.1 GCA_947305045.1 uncultured Bacteroidales bacterium
TTCTTGCCGGCGGTGGCGTTCTCCATGGCGGTGAAGGCGATGGACAGGCCGCCGTGGTCGCCGATGTTCTCACCCAGGGTGTAGCGGCCGTTGGCCTTTACGCCGGGCAGGACTTCCACTGCGTCGAACTGGGCTACCAGTTTGTCGCCCAGGGCGTCGAACTTGGCTTTGTCATCGGCCGTCCACCAGTTTACCATGTTGCCGTTGGCGTCGAACATGGAGCCTTGGTCGTCAAAGCCGTGGGACATCTCGTGGCCAATCACCACACCGATGCCGCCGTAGTTCACCGGGTCATCGGCCTCCGGATCAAAGAAGGGCTTCTGGAGGATGGCCGCCGGGAAGCAAATCTCGTTGGTGGTGGGGTTGTAGTAGGCGTTCACCGTCTGCGGAGTCATGCCCCATTCGGTCTTGTCCGTGGGTTTACCCAGTTTTTCCATGTTGTCCCGCACGTACCAGGCGCTGGCGTTGCGGAGGTTCTCATAATAAGTGCTTTCCGGGTCGATTTCCAGGCTGCTGTAGTCTTTCCACTTGTCCGGGTAGCCAATCTTCACGGTGAAGGCGGCCAGTTTTTCGCGGGCACGCACTTTGGTGGTGTCGCTCATCCATTCCAGGGCGTCGATGTGCTGGCCCAGGGCAGTGCGCAGGTTCTCCACCAGAGTCACCATCTTTTGCTTGGAACTTTCCGGGAAGTAGCGTTGTACGTACATCTCACCCACGGCTTCACCCAGGATACCGTTGGGAACGCTCATGGCACGCTTCCAGCGGGGCTGCTGCTCCTTGGCGCCAGCCATCTGGTGGGAGAAGAACTCCCACTGGGCGGTGTAGAAGTCATCGCTCAGGGAACCGGCCTGCCCGCTCACGAACTGGGCCAGGAGATAGGACTTGAAGTAGTCCATCGGCAGGTTCTTGTACAGGTTGTTGAGGCCGTCAAAGTAGCTGGGCTGCTGGACAATCACTTTTTCCTGGACGGGAACGCCGGCGGCTTCAAACACGAGCCCCAGGTTCAGGTTGGGCCAGCGGGATGTCATTTCCTGGGTGGACATGGGGTTGTAAATGGCCTGCATGTCGCGGTTTTGTTCACGGCTCCAGAAGATGGGGGCCATCTCGTTTTCTACCAGCAGGTCTTTTTCTGCAACGGCGCGGGCGTCTTCAACGCCGGCCAGTTCCAACACCTTAATAAGATAGGCCTTGTAGCCTTCGTACAGTTCTTTGTTCTCTGCCTTGAGGTAGTAGTCGCGGTCGCCCATGCCCAGACCGCTCTGGCCCAGGTAGAGCACCTGCATATCGCTGTTGGCCAGATCTGCCTCTACGCCAAAGGCCATCAGGCCGCCGTCACCGTAAAGGTTCATCTCTCCCAGCAGGGTAGAGAGTTCCTCTTTGGTTTTCACGTCCCTGATTTGGGCAATGTACGGCTGGATGGGCTGGGCGCCCAGCTGGTTGCGCTTGGTGGAGTCCAGGGCCATTTTGTACAGGTCGGAAATTTTTTGGTCGATGCTTCCGGGCTTGGCTTCCAGGGTGGTCATGCTCTCGAAGAGGGCGTTCAGGTTTTCCTGGGTGCGCTCGCGGATGGCATCGAAGCTGCCGTAGCGGGAGAATTCCGGACGTAGCGGGTTTTTCTTCTGCCAGCCGCCGGTGGCGTACTGGTAAAAGTCCACCTTGGGACTGGCGGTGGTGTCCAAGTCGGTCAGATCCAATGCGGGAGCGCCTGTCTTGGGCGCGCAAGCCGCAAAGGCAAGCATTGACATCATAAGAACAATTCCTTTTTTCATATAGTTTTAATTATAAGTTCGCAGTTTGCAAAATTACACAATTATGCGGATATTTGCATACTTAATCTGATTTTATGAGAGTACAGAATATCCTGGTACGCTATAGTATTTCCACCCTGGGGCTCATTATTGTGGCGCTGGGGGTGGGTATATCCATCAAGTCCAACCTGGGCATTGCGCCGCCGTCGTGCCCGCCCACCATTTTTAACCTGGCCTGGCCGGCCTTGTCCGTGGGAACGTTCACCTGGATCATGCACCTGGTGTTTATCCTCCTGCAGTGGGCCCTGCTGCGTAAGGACTTCAAGCTCAGCTACCTCATGCAGATTCCCGCGGCCTTTGTGTTCGGGTACCTGTGTGACGCCGCCATCTGGCTGTTCGACGCCATTGCTTCTCCGGCCACGGAATACTGGCTGCAAATGCTGCTGTGCATTATCTCCATCCCCCTTACGGCTATCGGCATTAAACTGGAGGTGCTGGGAGAGGGCTGGATCCTGGCCGGCGATATGACCACCGCCGTGCTCAGCCGGGTTACCAAGGCGCCCTTCAGCACCGTTAAGGTGGTGTTCGACATTGCGCTAGTGGCGCTTACGGCCGCGTTTGCCCGGTTCACCTTCGGCCTGCTCACCGGTAACGGTTTCACGGTGGTCATCCGGGAGGGAACGCTCCTGCTGGCCTTCCTCACCGGTATCTGCATGCGCTTTACAGACCCGCTCATGGACCGTCTCTTTGCTCCGCTCGTGAAAAAGTACGTTCATCCTTAAGGAACTTGTCATTTCGAGCCCCCCTCTTGTCATTTCGAGCGAGCAAAGCGAGTCGAGAAATCTCATGAAAAAGCTAATCGGCTTTCTAAAAGAATGGATGCTGCCCTGCGCCATTGTGCTGGGCATC
>CAMZCW010000279.1 GCA_947305045.1 uncultured Bacteroidales bacterium
CTGGCCCTTTGCGGCTTTGGCTATTTCAAGTATCTGTGGGTATTCTCCGACGGCACCAAAACCGGCGAACTGAACTCCCTCACCTACACCGGCTACGTCTTCAAAACCTACGAAGGCGAGATTATCCTCACCGGTTATGGCAACAAGAACGCCAGCGGCACCGTCCAGTCCAAGAACTTCAAGTTCTCCGTATCCGACAAGGAAGTGGCGGAAAAACTCATCCGCATGACGGGCATGCGCGTCACCGTGCACTACAAAGAGTACAAAGGCGCCCTGCCCTGGCGCGGCTATGAACGCGCCGTAGTGGACCACGTAGAGGAAGAGACCAGCCTGAACAGCGTCCCGGACGAAAGTCCCCTTTTCCTGTAAACACCTATGAATAAGCTCCTTACCGTGGCAGGCGCGCTGCTTGCCTGTACCCTTGCATGGGCCCAGAACACCGTTCTGGACGTCAGACCCGCCCACGACGGCAAAGACCTCACCATGGAAGAGGCCATCTACAAAGGCGTGGGGTACTCCCGCATCCCCCGCATGTTCTTACAGGCAAACGGCACCCTTGCCGACAAACCCCAGGAACCCGCCAAGGAGCGCTACACCCTCTTCACAGACCGCGGCAGCCTCTTCGCCAGGGACAACGAGCGGGAGGAGAGTTTTGTGATTGCCCCCTCCGACGGGCCCAACCTGGTGTATGGAGAAACCGTGAGCCGCAATGAATTCGGCATCAATAACGGCTGGTACATGTCTCCGGACAGCAGCAAGGTGGCCTTTTACCGCAAAGACCAGAACAAGGTTACCTGGTTCCCCCTTCTGGACATCCACACCCGCACCGGAGAGCTCAAGCAAATCAAATACCCCATGAACGGCATGGACTCGGAAGAGATAGCCGTGGGCGTGTACGATTTCGCTAGCGGAAAAACCGTTTATTTGGAAGTAAATGACTTTACCACAGAACGTTACATCACCAACATCTCCTGGAGCCCGGACAGCCGCAGCCTCTATGCCCAAATCCTGGACCGCAGCCAGCACCACGCCAAGCTGAACCAGTACAGCGCCGCCACCGGCAACTTTGTGCGCACCCTCCTCACGGAGGACAATGAGGCCTGGGTGGAGCCCCTGAATCCCATCTACTTCCTGAAGGGCCGCACAGACCTTTTCCTCTACCGCACAGACAACCGGGACGGCTTCCGTAACCTCTATCTGGTTGACACCCTGGGCACTATCCGCCAGCTTCCTACGGCATCGGCCGACATAGACTATGTGGACAACGACGGCACCAACGTGTATTACACATCGGCCGAGAATTCGCCCGTGCAGAACCACCTGTACAAGATGCAGCTGAAACTGCCTAAGAAAAACGCCATCAACAAAGCCAAGTTCTATAAGCCCGTGCAGCTCACCAGCGGCCGCGGCTGGCACCATGTCCAGCTCACCCCGGACTGCAAGTGGCTGCTGGACGCCTGGTCCAACACCTCCACCCCTTACCAGGTTTACCGCCGCTCCACGGACGGAAAAGTAAACGAGAAAGTGCACGAGGCCGATGATCCGCTGAAAGGTTACGCCTCCTGCCAGGTGGAGCTGGGCACCGTTCCCAGCGCAGACGGCCAGTTCCGGAACTACTATCGGCTCATCTACCCCAAGAACTTCGACCCGGCTAAAAAATACCCCGTCATCCTCTATGTCTATGGCGGTCCGCACAGCCAGATGGTGCAGGACAGCTGGCTGGGGCAAATCCGCATGTGGGAAATGCTCATGGCGCAAAAAGGCTACCTGGTGTACGTGCAGGACAACCGCGGCACGCAGAATCGCGGCGCCGCCTTCGAAAAAGCCATCAACCGCCACTGCGGCAAGGCGGAGATGGAAGACCAGATGGTGGGAATTAACTGGCTCAAGAGCCTCCCCTATGTCGATACCACCCGCATTGGCGTGCACGGCTGGAGCTACGGCGGCTTTATGACCATCAGCCTCATGACCACCTACCCGGACACCTTCAAGGTGGGCGTCGCCGGCGGCCCCGTCATCGACTGGAAATGGTACGAGATTATGTACGGAGAGCGCTACATGGATACCCCGCAGACCAACCCCGAGGGCTTTGAAGCCACCTCCCTTATCAATAAAGCCAAGGACCTCAAAGGGAAGCTTCTCATCTGCCAGGGCGCCCTGGACGACACCGTGGTTTGGGAGCACAGCCTCAGCTTTATCCAGCAGTGTATAGACCTGGAAATTCCGGTCGATTACTTCCCCTATCCCACCGCCAAGCACAACGTTTTCGGGCGCAACCGCATCCACCTGATGGACAAAGTCACCCAGTATTTCGAAGACTATCTATAAAATGAAAAAGTTCCTTCTCCTCCTCTCCCTCGTGCCGGCCGTTTGCCTGGCGCAGCCCCGGCAGCTGAGCGTGAAAGAATTCCTCAAGCTGCAAGCCTCGGACACTACCAGCTACCTGGTACAAGGCGTTGTCTCCAAGGTCCGCAGCACCACCAGCGGCAGTTTTTACCTGCAAGACCCCACCGGCACGCTGCTGGTGTACGGCCTCAAAGACCCGGCCCGACCGGGCGTCAACTTTGGCCAGCTGGACATCGTCAAAGGAGATACCCTCACCGTTCTGGGCCGGTTCACCATCTACGGCGGCAGCACCCTGGA
>CAMZCW010000280.1 GCA_947305045.1 uncultured Bacteroidales bacterium
TACCACTCCATCTTCGGCCTGGAAGGCAACCGGAACAGCAGCGTGGAAAACTTGTATTCCTCCAATTCCAAGATGGTCACCGCCGCCGTGGGATACCTTAACAAGGTGGCCGGTTACGGCTGGAGCTTCGGCTCCCATTCCGGTTCTCCGGTGGGCCTGTATGTAACCGGCTGCGGAGCGGAGGCCTTTGTCACGGTAAAAGACAACGCCCAGATTGCCCCCACCATTGCCAGATTGGCAGGATATAAAAGATAACAGGCTATGAAAAAGTTACTTCTCATTTTGGTGCTCTCCCTCCTCGGCGGCATGGCGGCCAACGCCCAAACCGTCTACTCCTGCAAGTATAAGAGCGATGCAGACGTAAAGGTGTATGTAACGGAATATAAGTCGGACGCAGACCTGGTGGTATACAAGTGCAGCTATAAGAGCGACGCCCAGGGCAACAAAGGCCTTTGGTACTTCGTGGACTATAAATCCGACGCCAAGAAGAAAATCTACTTTGTGGATTACAAGAGTGAAGCCGACATAGTCATCTACTTCACCACATACAAATCGGACGCCGGTTGGAAGAACAGGAGCAAACTGTACAAAATGGAATAACACGCTACGTATATGAGAACCTCTCCGCTCCTGATCCCCCTTGCCCTGCTGGTTTCCTGCGTCCAGACTTACGACTTGCAGGAAACCGCCACCCCACCCGAGCAGCGGAAGCTGGGCTTTGACATTTCCGTAACCCGTGAAGGGGAAAAGGTGCATCCGGGACGTATCGCCACCCGTTCCGCCGTAAGTGGCGGCACCATGGTGGATGCATCGGCCATTACCGCAACCATGGATATCAACCGGCCTTTTTCCCTTATCGGCATAGAAAAGGATTCCCGTTCGGTCCTCATTGACAATAAGCCCGTATACAGCAACTCCACCGGCAGCTATTCCCTGTTCCTGGACAACGAGATCCTTAACATCCCCTCCAAGGTGCTGCTAAGCGCATATTATCCCCACGTGAGAGACCTCAAATACGGGGAAGACCATTACACCATTCCGTTCAGCGTTTCGGAGACGGAAGCCGGTCCGCTGGTGTCCAAAACGGTGGAACGCAGCATTAACGAACTCAATATGCTCCCGCTGGAATTCGGACATATCACCAACGATATTGGCTTCAAGATTTGCGACATTACGCCCAGGGAGGAGCTCCAGGGACTCATCCACCTGCGCAAGCTCACCGCATATCATGTGGCTTCCGCAGGCGTGTATATGAACGACCTTGTGCTAAGCCGCGGCAACTGGAGCTATCAGGGCTATTACCGCAACGTGACTGTGTTTGAAGGCGACGTACCCGTAGAGGTGGGCATGGCCAACGAAAAGTTCGTGGGACACAGCACCCTGGTGGACCGCATGGCGGAGAGCAGCCGCTTCTACGCCATCCCGGACGAGATTGCAATCGGCCGCCAGTACGTAGAGGTGGAATTTGACGTGGACGGCTTCTACATTGGGGAGGAGTATTACAAGCCCCTGCCCAATCAAGTGTATAAGTACATGATCTACGGTCTTCTCACCAACAACGAAATGGTGCCGGGAAAGCAGTATACCTTCCACATCGGCCTGGATCTCAGCTCCATTTACAAGGACATCACCTTTACCGCATCCATCGGGGATTGGGAGACCAAGATATACGAGAATAACGATGATTTTTAGCGGCATCGCACCACTATGAAAAAAAGCTTTCTCCTTATATTGCTTCTGGCCTGGACGGGGATTTCCCTTGCCCAGAACAATCCGTACGGAATTGACGGCGAGTGTTACGAATACTACACTCAGGCCGATCTACTGCGGGGTAAACCGGGATTCAAGGATATCAACGAGCAGCTTCTACGGTCTGCCCGGGAGAAGGGGGATACCAAGGCCGAAACGCTCTATTACGTAGAGGCGCTCAAAGACCTTACTGCACGCACGAGCACACCGGACAATGACAAGGCCGTGAACGAGGCCCAGGAAACTCTGAAGGAGGTTGCCCGCCAATACGGACACACCCAGTATTTCTATTACTCCTATGAGTTGGTGCAAACTTACTACCACAACAACGGCCAGAAACACCGTACCCTGGAGTTGCTTCAGGAGATGCAGGCCCACGCCCTGGAGGAGAATGATGCCTACGGGCTTTGGTCCAGCGGTCGATACCTGGCATCCCTGTACATTGCCCAAAACGACTATGTTAGTGCCAAGCCCTATCTGGTTCAGGCCATAAACGTGTACAATAAGACGGATGCCCCCAACGTGAAAAGGCAGTCGCCCACGCGCCTTTACTGCGACCTGGCCGACACATATCCCATCGGCTCGGATTCCGTGCGTATCAACGTGGAGAAGGGCAAGCTGGAGGCCAAAGTGCATCTGGACACCTTGCGTTGCCGCTACTATCAGGCCCGACTGGCTGCCCTGGACGGTGATGTTGTCCGGTACAAGGAACTTAGGGACTATTGCATGGCAGACCCGCTGATGCCCCAGATAAACAGAAATGCAGAAACCTATTTTTCTCTTATAGACGCCGTATTTGACGGGACCATCGCCCAGCGGGAAGAGCAGATCATATCCCTGCAGTCCATCCGGGAAATGAAGGTGATTGCCAACCTGTGC
>CAMZCW010000281.1 GCA_947305045.1 uncultured Bacteroidales bacterium
CTGGGCACGCTGGACCAGGCGCACAGCCAAATGGCCCGCATGAGCAAGGCCGATGCCAACCGCGTGAGTGTGCGCATTGAGCTGCAGGCCGACTTCTACGCCGGTGTGTGGGCACATTACGAGAGCGCCCTCTTTGGTTCGCTGGAAGACGGAGACCTGGAAGAGGCCATCCGCTGCGCCTCCGTGATAGGGGACGATTATCTGCAAAAGAAAGCCCAGGGCTACGCCGTGGAGGAATCCTTCACCCATGGCACCGCCGCCCAGCGCATGCGCTGGCTCAAGAAGGGCATGGAAAGTGGCGATATCCGCCGCGGCAACACCTTTGAACTCACCGACAGGCAGCTGTAGCGCAGCCCTGTTGTTTACCATCCCGGCTGGAGGGGCAAGCGCTCATTGGGTCCCTCTACGGGCACGAAAAAGCCTCAAAGCGTAGCACTGGCGGACCATTCGGCCCGCCAGCGGCGCATTATCGGCCCAAACCGTGCCGCCACCGGTCCCTTGCCGAGACCTCGTGGCGGCCGGCACCAACCACAAATGTCACAATTCGTTTTTGTCGGCCACGGTGAGGCATTCGCCGCTGTCTCCGTAGCCATACTGCTTTGCCAGGGCGCCCATGAGGCGGATGGCGTCGCGGGCGTTGTCGCAGCGCTGAAGGGCCACGCGCTCCAGTTCCTCGATGGTGAACCAGCCGTCCGAAGAGGCTTTCTTGCCCACCATCAAGGCGGTGCAGCTTTGGCCGTCAAACTCCTGCGCATAAAGCGGCAGGACAAAGATTATAGTAAGCAGCAGGGTGAATAAACGTTTCATGTGTGTAAGGGTTGTCATGATTTGTACAAAGAAGATAGAAAAAAAGAAGTATCTTTGCATCCCTTTAGAGATGAAAATGCGTCGATGAATACAGGTAATCAGCAGAATAGAAGGCTCATCGGCCTTGTGGCAGGTGTTGTTGCGGGGGTGTCCTACGGGACCAACCCGCTTTTTGCCAAGCCCCTCATGGAAAGCTGCGTCCCGGTGCTGGTGATGCTGTTTTTCCGGTACGGCCTGTCGGTGCTCCTCCTGTCCCTGTGGATGCTGGCGCGGAAGGAGAGCTTCAAGGCAGGTGGCCGCGAACTGCCGCTCCTGCTGGTGCTCGGCCTCCTGTTTGCCGGCAGCAGCCTTTTTCTTTTCGCCTCCTACGCGTTCATCCCGTCGGGACTGGCCACAACGCTGGTGTATCTGTATCCGGTCCTGGTGGCCCTCATCATGGTCCTGCTCCGTTTCTATCCCAGCTGGCAGACCTGGCTCTCCATCGTCGCCACCTTCGGAGGCATCCTCCTTCTGTCCAGCCCGTCGGCCGGTGCCGAAATTAAACTCCCGGGTGTTATCCTGGCTATCCTGTCGGCCCTCAGCTATGCCTTGTACCTGGTGATTGTGAACCGGAGCAAGCGTATCAGGAACGTGTCGGAGCATACGCTCACGCTCTACGCCCTCCTGACAGGCATGGTCCTTTTCGCATGCCTTCGTGCGTTCCAGGGCGGCGGTATGCTGGAGGGAATTGACTCCGCTTCCGATTGGGGCAACCTCCTGGGCCTCGCCCTTGTGCCCACCATGATTTCCATGCTCACGCTTGCGGTATCGACGCGGTATATCGGCCCTACAAAAACCTCCATCCTGGGCGTTTTTGAGCCGCTTACTGCCATCCTGATAGGGACTGTGCTCTTCGGGGAGCCCCTTACCTGGAAGATGGCCCTGGGCATTGCCGTCTGCGTGGGTGCCGTCGTCTTCATGATTCTCAAGCCCGGCGCCTCTTCCGGCCTTCGATAGAAGCGAACTACGAATATTATTCTGTCATAATGAAGCAACCGAAAAACATAGAAATCCGCGGCGCTAAGGCGCATAATCTGAAGAATATAGACGTTGACATTCCGCTGGGAAAGATAGTGGGGATTGCCGGGGTTTCCGGCTCGGGGAAATCGTCCCTGGCCCTGGGCGTCCTGTATGCCGAAGGCTCCCGCCGCTACCTGGAGTCCCTTTCCACCTATACGCGCCGCCGGATGACGCAGGCGTCGCGCGCCATGGCCGATGACGTCCGCTACGTCCCTGCGGCGCTGGCCCTGCACCAGCGTCCGGGCGTTCCGGGCATCCGCAGCACCTTCGGGACCATGTCGGAACTGTTGAACAGCCTCCGCCTCATGTTCTCCCGTCTGGCCAGCCACCGCTGTCCCAACGGACATTACCTGGCGCCCACGCTGGACGTGGCGGCCGAGCAGCCCATCTACTGTCCGGTTTGCGGCGAGCGGGTCTATGCGCCTGGTGCAGAGCAACTTGCCTTCAACAGCGAGGGCGCCTGCCGCTGCTGCGGCGGTACCGGCATCGTCCGCACCGTGGACGAATCCACCCTGGTTCCGGACGAGAACCTCACCATCGATGAGGGCGCTGTGGCTCCCTGGGGCTCGCTCATGTGGTCGCTGATGAAAGACATCGCCCGCGAGATGGGCGTGCGGACCGACGTCCCGTTCAAGGACCTTACGCCGGAGGAAAAGGAAATCGTGTATCATGGCCCCGCCGAGAAGCGGCATATCATCTACAAGAACGAGAAGACCAACGGCTTTGCCGAGATGGACTTCACCTACT
>CAMZCW010000282.1 GCA_947305045.1 uncultured Bacteroidales bacterium
TGTTCGCCAAAATAATCTCGCGTTTCAGGGAATACTCGAGATTGACGAGTTCAGACTTGTTGAATTTCAAAAAAGCCATATAAATGAATTTATTCTTGCTTCAAAACCAATGCGGTACGGGCCGGCAGATACACCTTGAGGGTGTGATTGTAGGCCTGATTGCCGTTAGGACATCTCTCGGGCAGGGCTGTGTGATGTTCACCCAGCAGCAGGCGGCCGAATCCGTTGTATACGGGCTGGTCGCTGTCCAGTACATTCACATAGTCCCCCGCCGGGGCCGAAAAGCCATAATCCGCGAAGGATCCGGCGGGCGAGAAATTCAGCGCAAAGATACAGTTTTTCCGTTTGAAAATCAAGATTTTCTTTTCTTCATCCGCCACCAGAAGTTCAGGGCGCTGTGCCAAAAGGTTTTCCTTGCGGAAAAGATGCACCATATCCCGGTCGAATAGATTGAGCATACCATAGCGCAAATCCGGGTTGTCTGCGAGCGACCACTGCCGACGGGCATACTTGAACGACCAGCCGTTCCCTTCCCGCGGGAAGTCTATCCATTCCGGATGACCGAACTCGTTGCCCATGAAGTTAAGATAGCCGTTGCCGGCGGTGCCGGCCGTTACCAGGCGAATCATCTTGTGAAGGGCTATGCCGCGGTCCACGATATCGTTCTGCGAGCCCTTGTTCATGCAGTAGTACATTTCCTTGTCCATGAGACGGAAGATGATGGTTTTGTCTCCCACCAGTGCTTGGTCGTGGCACTCTGCGTAAGAGATGGTCTTTTCATCGGCCCGCTTGTTGGACAGTTCCCACCAGACCTCGCCCATGGACCACTGCTCGTCGCTCTTTTCCTTGATCCACTTAATCCAGTGGTCCGCCACGCCCATGCTCATGCGGAAGTCGAAGCCTACGCCAAAGGCCTGGAACGGTGCGGCCAGACCGGCCATGCCGGACATATCCTCCGCGATGCAGAAACCGCTGGGGCTCATTTCCTTGACCAGCATATTGGCCAGCGCCAGGTAAATGACAGCGTCTTCGTCTACGCCGCCGTCAAAATACAGGCTGTAATTCCCGAAATCCTTGCCCAGGCCGTGATCCCAGTACAGCATGGAGGTGACGCCGTCGAAGCGGAAACCGTCTATGTGGTACTCTTCCATCCAGTATTTTACGTTGGACAGCAGGAAGTAACGGGTGGCGTCCTTGCCATAGTCAAAGCAGCGGGAGTCCCATGCCGGATGATCTCCTTTGGGGCCGCTGTGGAAGTACAGGTAATCCGTTCCGTCAAAATTGGCCAGGCCTTCCAGGGAATTTTTCACGCTGTGGCTGTGGACGATATCCATGATGACGGCGATGCCTTTTCCGTGGGCGTCATCCACCAGGGCTTTGAACTCCTCAGGAGTGCCGAAACGGGAACTGAGGGCAAAGAAGTTACTCACCTGATAGCCAAAGGAACCGTAATACGGATGCTCCTGCAGGGCCATGATCTGGAGGGTATCGTAGCCCAGCTTTTTCACGCGCGGAAGCACATCCTTGCGGAATTCCTCAAAGGTGCCCACCTTTTCCTTCTCCGAGGCCATGCCAATATGGCACTCGTAGATGAACGGGTTGGGGCGCTTGCCGGCATGACCGTGCTTCCAGACATACTTTTGCTCCGGGTCCCATACCTGGGCGCTGAACACCTTGGTGACATCGTCCTGAACGACACGGGTGGCATAGGAAGGCAGGCGCTCTCCCCCGCCGCCGGGCCATTCGATGTACAGTTTGTACAGTTCCCCATGCTTGAGGAACAGGGCGGGAAGCTTGAGTTCCCAGTTGCCTCCTCCCATGGGCTGGAGCGCATAGCCGTCCGTACGCTTCCAGTTGTTGAAGTCTCCTATCAGGAAGATTTTGTTGGCGTTGGGGGCATATTCGCGGAACACCCAGCTGCCGTCTTCGCACTTGTGCAGGCCGTAGAACATGTGGTTGTTCACGGCATCTTTGAGTTTACCTTTGCCGGCAATGTGCCTGAGGGTTTGCCAGATGCGCTCATGCCGGGCGTCAATGGCGTCCTTGTACGGCATGAGCCAGGGGTCGGTCTCGTAAATCTTTTGCATATGGGGATGATTATGTGGTTACTCTTTATCCAGTGAATCTATCTTTTCCTTCACGGTGCGCAGGTACTCCCGGCACTGCCTGAGCAGTTCCTTGCTGCGCCCCACCAGGGCATCGATATCGTCCAGTTTGGTTTCCGGATTCTCTACCTTGGCCGCAATGGCCTCCAACTCTGCAATGGCTTTTGCGTAATCAAACTTCTCGTTCATGCAATGTTCACTTTTTTGTTGTCAATCTTTTCACTGTAAATCTCGTCCACCTTGGCAGTGAGGGCGCCGTCCGTAAAACGGACCCCAATCCGGTCCCCGACGGCCACTTTGTCCACGGTTTTGAGCACCTGATGATCCTTGCCGGTGACCAGGACATAGCCCAGGGCCAGGATATTGCGCGGATCCGTAGCCTTGATGCGGGCTTCCCTGAGGGCCAGATTGCTCACTTCCTGGCTGATACGGGAGGAAGCGGCAAACTGGAGCCGGTGCGCGGCGGCATCCCGCTGGCGGGCCACCTGGGTGTACTT
>CAMZCW010000283.1 GCA_947305045.1 uncultured Bacteroidales bacterium
CTGCGTTCTGGTGCCGATTATTTGCAATCGCGGCAGGGGAAACCGCCTTTTAGGCCCAAACCCTTTCCGCGTTTGCACTTGAGCTGCGTTCTGGTGCCGATTATTTGCAATCGCGGCTGTTTCGGGAGGGGGCGGTGCAGGTCGGTGTGGTCTCTGGCGCAGGTCGGTGTGGTCTCTGGTGCAGGAGGGTGGGGTGGATGGCGCAGGTCGGTTTTGGGGTGAGGGACCTGCGCCGTTAAAACGCTTAGAAGGGCGATTCCTGGCGCAGGTCAGTAGGGTAAAATCGGACCTGCGCCACTCACCGTACTGACCTGCGCCACTCACCGTACTGACCTGCACCGGACCCTTTCTACCGACAAAAACAGGGCTGGGATAGCGCAAAACAACCGGGTTTTTGCATTGAGCCCAAAGAGGTGTGCTATCATTATATCGCTATTACAAAAAAAGGATGACTTCAAAAGTCATCCTTTGTGCGCGAAATCAGAGTCGAACTGACACGTCCTTTCGGACACTACCTCCTGAGAGTAGCGCGTCTACCAATTCCGCCATCCGCGCATCGTTTTGGGACTGCAAATATACGTACTTTTTTTGAAAGTGCAAACTTTTCTTTCCTAAATTTCGATTTGCAGCGGAATTACTTTTTCCCACAGGGGGGTGCGGAAGGTGATGGCGGTAAGGGACAGGTTCAGTTGGAGCGACATGTCCTCCAGGTCCGGAGTGGTCCAGTCGTATCCGGCCTCCAGCATGTAATTGCCCAGGGCGAAAGAACGCACGGTGCCTTCCGGGGTGGTAAGATCCATCCACAGTTCGCCCTCCGGCCACTGGCGGGGGAGGCGGATGGTGTCCCCGCTGTCCAGGCGGCACTGGAACGGCCCTTCTTCCGGTGTCCCCATGGGCTCCAGGGCGCCCACGCAGCCGCGGATTTGTGTCCAGTAGGGTTCTCCCCAGCCAGGCGGCCCTTCAACGGTCAGGGACAGGCTGCAGAAGTGTTTGTGCAGTTTCAGTTCCACCCGCGCGGTATCTTCCGGCGTGGGTACCTCCTGGCTATGTGCGTACAACGGGGGACACTCATACCCGTACGGGATGCTCACAGGCCCAGTCCTGGGAAGGGGAGCGCCGGCAACTGCCGTGAGCAGGACGCTCCCTTTGGGCACGCGGACCATGAAACTGGTGTCCCGGGCCACTTCCCATTCCTGGTAAAACGCATCTCCACTGAGGGAGAACTGTACCGGCCAGGCCGGAAGGTCATGGATATCTACAGTCAGTGCACAGGGACAGGCTGTTCGGTCCTCCTTGATAAGCGAGCAGGATGCCCAGCATAGACAGACCAGAAAGAGGAGTACAGCCCGCCCTGTACACGGATTGTATCTATTTCCCATATTCGCGGAAGGTTTCCACAATGAGTTTCTCGCGGTCCGGGTAGAGGGCTACCAGCTGCTCTTTGAGGTCGTCAATGCTGGTGACGTCTCCCGACAGCGCGTGGAAAATCTCGGCCCGGGACATGCCCCGCTCGTACAGGTACAGGAAGATATCCGGTTTGAACCAGTACAGGTTGTTAAAGTGCATCAGGGAACCACTGTAGCGGTCTTTCTCCAGGGTGCTCTGCATGAAATACGCCCACATCTCTCCCACTTCACAATAGCCGGCATTCTTGCCGTCGCCGGTCCCGTACGCCTGGTGCCCCTCACGGATGAAGGAGGAGATAATATAGTCAATATAAGGCGTCCAGTAGTCGTTGCCCACCTTGGCATAGTGGCTGGCATGGGACATCTCGTGCACTACGGCGCTGTAAATATCCTGATAGCCGTTTTCTTTGGTGCCGATGGTGATGTCCGGCAGGAACAGTCGGAGCAGGCCTGCCCATCCACCCAGATAGGCCTGGATCAACGAATGGTTCAGGAAAGCGCCATGGTGCAGCATGCAGGCGCTGGAGCTGCTCATGCCCGGGAAAATCCAGAAGCGGAGGTCTCCCGGGGGCGTTGTGATGGCCAAATCCGTATCCGTGCAGCGGTTCAGGTAGTCATAGGCGGCGTTGTTTACTACGCAGCGGCGGTACAGGGCACCGTCGCTCTCGGTGTTCACATGCACATCCATTCCTTGCGGCTCTGCTTTTCCCAAAGTGCTCACCGAGGCCGGAACAATAATCCAGTTGAAGCCAATGCAGAAGCCTTTTTCGTTCTGGAACACAATGCGATAACGCGGATTGCCGGAGAATTTCTTTTCCATTTGGTAATATCCGTCCCGGTCCGTGTGACAGCTGGCAATCTTGATAAAGATATTGCACACTACCTTTACGCCGGCCACGCCAATGGGTTTACCGCCGCTGAAATTGGGGTCCTCGATGGTGATGCGTCCGGCCGGGGCAGCGGCAGGCCCTTTGGTCTGCGGAGTCAGCAGGTCCTCATTGCCGGTTAAACGAAACGCCTCACGTTCCACCAGTTCCCAGTCGATGCCCAGGTCTCCGCGCGTGGTAGGGTCGTGTTCGGCCAGATAACATTCGTCCAGCAGTTCGTACCGGATGCCTTCCGGGAACACGAAGTCCTGCGGCACCACGGCATACTGCCAGGTGATGGCCTC
>CAMZCW010000284.1 GCA_947305045.1 uncultured Bacteroidales bacterium
ACCCCAACTGCGGCAAAACCTCCCTGTTCAACATTGCCTCCGGCAGCCACGAGCATGTTGGCAACTACTCCGGCGTCACCGTAGATGCCAAGGAGGGCCAGTTCCAGTATAAAGGCTACGATATCACCCTGGTGGACCTCCCGGGCACCTACTCGCTGAGCGCCTACTCCCCGGAAGAGCTCTATGTGCGCAAAAACCTCCTGGAAGCCATGCCGGACGTGGTAGTGAATGTGGTCGATGCTTCCAATATCGAACGCAACCTGTACCTGACCACCCAGCTCATCGACATGAACCTGCGCACCGTCATGGCCCTGAATATGTACGATGAACTTCAGCACAAAGGCGACAAACTGGATATCAAGCAGTTAAGCTGGCTTCTGGGCCTCCCCGTGTGCCCCACGGTGAGCCGCGACGGGCAAGGCATTCCGGAGCTGCTGGACACCGTTATCAAAATTTATGAGCAGTCGGACCCCAAACTGGCCCGGCACATCCACATCAACCACGGCGTGGAGCTGGAAAAAAGCATCAAGCGCCTGCAGATGATCCTGTACGGGAACAAAGTCCTGCGCTCGCAGTATTCCACCCGGTACTTGTCCATCAAGTACCTGGAAACAGACAAGGATGTGGAAAAGATTCTTGCCGATATTCCGGAGATCAAGGCCCTGCAGCAGGCTCGTGCGGAGGAAGAGGCCCGCATTCAGGAACTGCTGGACACCAACGCGGAAAGCGCCATCGTGGATGCCAAATACGCTTTTATCCAGGGTGCTCTCGCGGAGACCTATGAAAGGTACCAGGAAGAACGCCCGCGGCGCACCATTACGGACCGTATCGACGCCATTGTCACCAACCAATGGGCAGCTTTTCCCATTTTCCTGTTGCTGCTGTGGTTTGTTTTCTGGACCACCTTCACCGTAGGCCAGTACCCCATGGACTGGATCGATGCCGGTGTGGCGTGGCTGGGAGAACAGGTGGGCCGGCTCCTTCCCGGCGGCTGGTTCCGGGACCTCATGGTGGACGGCGTCATCGCAGGCGTCGGCAGCGTGCTGGTGTTCCTGCCCAACATCATGATTCTGTACTTCTTTATCTCCATCCTGGAGGACAGCGGCTACATGGCCCGCGCGGCGTTCATTGTGGATAAGCTGATGCACAGAATCGGCCTGCATGGAAAAAGCTTTATCCCCATGGTAATGGGTTTTGGCTGCAACGTGCCGGCCATTATGGCTACGCGCAGCATCGAGAGCAGAAAAAGTCGCCTGGTCACCATCGCCATTATCCCCTTCATGTCCTGCGCCGGGCGGCTGCCCATCTTTGTGCTCTTCGCCGGCGCCTTCTTCCCGCACCATCCCGCTACGGCCCTCATGGGCATCTACCTGCTGGGCATTGTGCTGGCCATCCTGAGCGCCCTGGTCCTGAGTAAATTCGTCAAGGATGATGACCTCCCGTTTGTGATGGAACTGCCGCCCTACCGCATCCCTACCGGTAAGGCTATCTGGCGCCATACCTGGGAGAAGGGCAAGCAGTACCTGGAAAAAATGGCCACCACCATCCTTGTTTTCTCCGTGGCCATCTGGTTCCTGGGCTACTTCCCGCGACACGCGGACGCCACTACGGCCTACCAGCAGGAGCACTCCTATATTGGTATGCTGGGCAAAGCCATCGAGCCCGTTAACGAGCCGCTGGGATTTAACTGGAAAATGGACGTGGGCCTGCTCGCCGGCGTTGGGGCCAAAGAACTGGTAATCAGCACCATGGGTGTAATGTATGCCCAGGATGGCGAGGCCTATGAAGGCATGGGAGAGTCTGACGACACTGCCCTGCAGGCCGCCCTGAAGGCTTCCGTGCCCACCGCGGCAGCCCTGGCGTTCATGGTGTTCGTGCTGCTGTACTTCCCCTGCATCGCCACGTTTGTAGCCACTAAAAACGAGCTAGGAAAATGGCGCTGGGCCATTCTCCTAGCTTGCTATACCATTCTTGTCGCCTGGCTTTGCGCCTTCGCAGCCTACCGGATCGGCCTGCTCATCTGGCCGGTTTAGTCCTCCTGGAACTCCAGGCCGGTAGGGATGACATTGTTGTTGCGGTACTGCATGGCCAGGCCGCCGGCGGAGGTTTCCTTATAAAGGGACGGCAGGTCTTTGCCGGTTTGCTTCATCACTTCCACCACGTGGTCGAAGGAGATGCGGTGGCGGCCGTCGGAGAAGGTGGAGTAGATGTTGGCATCCAGGGCGCGGGTGGCGGCAAAGGCGTTGCGCTCGATGCAGGGAATTTGCACCAGACCGCATACCGGGTCACAAGTCATGCCCAGGTGGTGCTCCAGGCCCATCTCCGCCGCATATTCAATCTGGAACGGACTGCCGCCAAAGAGCTGGCACGCGGCGCCCGACGCCATGGCACAGGCCACGCCTACCTCTCCCTGGCACCCCACCTCCGCACCGGAAATGGACGCATTGTGCTTGACCACATTGCCGATAAGGCCCGCCGTAGCCAGGGCGTGCAGGACACGCTCGTCGCTGAAGTTGTGCCCGCGCGCCACATGGTACAAGACCCCGGGCAGCACGCCGCAGGA
>CAMZCW010000285.1 GCA_947305045.1 uncultured Bacteroidales bacterium
TTTTCATGTTGTCGTCGGCGTAGGAGCCTTCCGGAATCTCTCCGCCGCTGAGCAGGAGGTCGCTTTTGAAATACTGGCCGATAAACCCTAGCGGAATCACCAGGTGCTTGATTCCCAGCCGCTTGCAGTTCTCCCGCGCATAGGCAATCTCCCGTGCATTGTGCTTGGAGCCGTAGTCGAAGGTAACGGCCAGCGCGATGCTGTCCTTGTACTCATACAGCAGCGTGGTACTGTCCAGGCCGCCGGAATAAATCAGAACCGCTTTCATAAGGTCTCCAGGATGTTTTTCACAGCCTCCCGGGCCGATGCCACCGCCTCCACCACCGTCTTGGGTCCCAGGATAAAGTCGCCGGCCACCCACACATTTTCCAGGCCATCGACCTTTCCGGACTCGGAAGTAGCGGGCCAGCCCCACTCGTTCATCCGGGCCGATGTCCCCTTGAACATGGAAAAATCCGGTTTTTCGGAAATGGCGGTGAGGAGCGTATCGCATGCCACAAAATGGTCCGTTCCGTCGATGATGCGCGTTACTACGCGGCCGCCGTCTTCCGGCACCACGTTTTCGCAGTCGCGGAACACTACGCCGCCTTCCTTCACCTCCACGGGCGCCTGGAACACCTTGAACTGCACGCCATCGGCCTTGGCCTCTTCCACTTCCAGCGGATTGGCGGGCATGTTCTCGAAGGTCTTGCGATAATATACCCAGGTCTCTGCACCCTGGCGGACGGCCATGCGGCAGGCGTCCATGGCCACGTTGCCGCCGCCAATGACAATCACTTTCCGGCCCAGGTTGAAGGCCGAAGGGTCTTTGAGGAACGGAAGGGCCTGCACGGCCCGCTCTTCACCGGGGATGTGCAGCGTGGCGGGTTTTTCCGCACCGGCGCCAATGAGGACGGCGTCATAATCGGCCGAAAGCTGCTCCAGGCTTACGTCCTTGCCCACCTCCATGCCGCCGCGGAACGCAATGCCCGCTTCCGCGAAGATTTTCTCATAGGCATCACAGTATTTCTTGTCCAGGCGGAAGGCGGGAATGCCGTAGCGGAGTACACCGCCCAGGCGCTCGTTGGCGTCCAGGAGGGTAACATCGGCCCCGGCCTCATACAGCCACACGGCGGCGGCGATACCCACCGGGCCCGCACCCACCAGCGCAATGCGCTTGCCTTCCAGTTCCGCAGAACGGCGCTGGAGCTTGCATTGGAACAGGTAGTCCGTGGAGATTTCCTGCTCAATCTCGTACCAGCGAACGGGCGCCAGCTTCACGTTGAGCACGCAATGGCCGTAGCAGAACTGCTTCCAGTCGCACACCTGCGAGGTAATGGCCGTAAGCGGGTTGTTGCGGAAGAGCATTTCCCCGGCCTCGGCCAGTTTTCCCTGCCGATATAGGAGCATGCATTCCGGCACGGGGGTATGCACCGGACAGCCGTCAAGGGCACATTTGGGTTTCTTGCACAATAAACAGCGCTGCGCTTCAGTGTTCATGGTTGAAAGATTTGTCGGTTGGTCAGTGATCGGCCCAGGGTAAGGGAATCCGCATACTCAAGGTCATCGCCAAAGCCCAGTCCGCGGGCCAGGGTGCTCACCTTGATACCGGAAGCCTCGATTTGCCGATAGATATAAAAAGCGGTAGTCTCCCCTTCCACGTCTCCGCTCAGGGCCAGGATAACCTCTGCTTCCGAGGGGCTTTCCAGGGCATTTACCCGCTCTGCTAATTCTTTGATGGTGAGGTCCGAAGGGCCTACACCGGCGATGGGCGAAATGATACCGCCCAACACATGGTACACGCCATGGTACTGGCCGGTGGCCTCGATGCTCATCACATCGCGCACGCTCTCCACCACGCAGATGGTGCGCTGGTCGCGGCTGTGGTCACTGCAGATGGAACATAGCTCGCTGTCGGAAATCATGCGACAGCGGCGGCAGTAGCAGACGTCGTCCCGCAGATGATTGATGGCCTCCGTGAAATGATGCACGTTCTCTGCCGGCTGCTTCAAAAGGTGTAAAGCCAGGCGCAGCGCACTCCGCCGGCCCACGCCGGGCAGCGAGCTGATGGCCTCTACGGCCTCTGACAGCAGCACGGAAGGATAATTCTCTTTATAGGCCATGGTACAGTTTTAAGCCTTCCAGCGGGGAGGCGATGATGCGGGAGAGGGTGATGCCGTATTCGTTTGCGAGGCTTTGCAAGATGTCCCGGCAGGCGTAGCCGAAACCGCCTACAATGCCTAACGGAAGGGCGTCGTACTGCTGAACCGTCCGTTCAAAAAAAGCGCGGAAGTTCTTGTCCACCAGCTCCTTGGCGTATGCGTTGGTCTTGTAGTGGGCTACCACGAAGGGCGCCAGGCTGCCCAGGTAACGGGCCGGGGCGGGCGTACGGTACACCTGTTGGACAATCTCCGGATACGAGGCCGGGAACGTTTGGGCGAATTCCTTCGCAAGTTCCTCTGGGACAAAACCTTTCAGGTAATCGGAAAGGAAAAGTTTACCCAGCACGGAGGCGGCGCCTTCGTCGCCCAGGATATAGCCGCCGCAAGGGACTTGGGTGGTGATGTTTTCACCGTCATA
>CAMZCW010000286.1 GCA_947305045.1 uncultured Bacteroidales bacterium
TATTCGCCAAAAACATTCTGGAACTGTCGGCGGTGATGGCCGTCATCGCCTGCGTGGCCGCCTTCTTTGTGGCCCACAAGTGGCTGGAGCAGTTTGCGGAGAAGGTCTCACTGAACCCGCTCTATTTCATCGGCGGTTCCCTCCTGGTGCTCCTGATTGTCCTTGGCGTTGTAGTGCTCAACTGCCTCCGCATCGCCCGGGCGAATCCGGTGGAATCGTTAAAGAATGAATAAGGTGCCCTGGCACGAAAACGGCCGAATTTGTGCCCGGACGATGAAAAAACAAGCCTTCGGGCACGAAAATGGGCAAATACGTGCCCGGACAAACAAAATATGAAAAGTTACCTGAAATTCCTGTCCCGCAACACGCTGTACACCGCTATTGAGGCGGTGGGACTCATCGTTAGCTTAGCGTTTGTGATCATTATCTTCTGCTATACCTGGCAGCAACTGGCCATCACCAGGGAGGCGCCGGACTACAAGCGCCTGTACGCTCTTACCGACGGGAAGGAATGGATTTACGCCTTGCCTGGGGAGATGGCCGTGGTACAGGACCGAGTCCCGGATGTGGAGGCCGCGGGTAGAATCAACATGTATGGTACTGCCGCCTATTTCAATGGCCAGCGGGCCCCGGGTAACCCCGACGTTTACGAGATTGACCAGGAGATTTTCGAATTCCTGCCGCAAACCTTCCTCTCCGGGGACGAAAAAGTCCTGCTGGACAGGAACCAGGTAATCCTGGGCGAGACTTATGCGAAAAAACTGTCTCCGGACATGGATCCGGTGGGTAAAACCCTTATTGTCCGGAATGACACCTGTGTCATAGGGGGAATCATCAGGGTCCCGGAACATTCCATCCTTAAAGAGGGGGACATCTATCGTGCTTTCAAGGAGCCCGATGCGCCCTCCACTTCGCCGTACACCATTCCGGTAGATCTGGTGTTTATCCGGCTGCGGGAAGGAGCCGACCATCAGGCGGTAAGAACGCTCATTGACACCGTTGTTGTCAAAGAATTCGCCCGAAATTATTCGGTTAATAAGCCGGAGCGTTCGATGACCATCCCGTTCAAGGACCTGTATTTCAAAAAGGGTAACCATGTGACCAAGAGCGGTAATGCCACGCTGGTTTATGTACTCATTGCGGTGGGTATTCTTCTGCTGGCATCGGCCCTTTTCAATTACATCAACCTGAGCGTTGCCCTGGCTGGAAAGCGTAGCAAAGAGATGGCCATCCGTTCCACTTTGGGAGAATCCGGAGGCCGGATTCGGTGGCGGTATATCTCCGAATCCATCCTATTTGTGGCGGTATGTCTGGCGCTGGCGTGGCTATTGGCCAAGGCGCTGGAGCCGCTGTTTAACCGGTATATGGCAGGCGAGGTGGGGCTGGAAGTGTCTGTTTCACCGCTTTATTTGGGTGCTTATGCGCTGATAGCCATCCTCATCGGCCTGCTTTCCGGCCTGATTCCCGCCTGGATCACTTCCCGCTACAATCCGGTGGATATCATCAAGGGGGAGCAGCGCCGTCAGACCAAGACGCTCTTTTCCAAGGTGTTTATCATTATCCAGAACGTTATTACTGTTGCTCTCATATCCCTGGCCCTGGTGATGGAACTCCAATACAAGCATCTGGCCGATATGCCGATAGGGGCCGATTTGGAGGGACTGTATTTCGTAGACAGCGGAACTGTTGGCAAAGATGTCCTGGCAGCCAAGCCTTATATTGACAAGATGGGCACAAGCAACTCCTATCCAGGTGGTGTCAACATGCAATTGCAAACTACGGTTGAAGGACAAAAAATGAATATCGGCATTCTCCAATGCGATGAAGATGCCTTCGGGTTGTTTGGTTTTGGCATTGTGAAAGATTTCGGCACCCCCAGAAAAAACTCCATGTGGCTTTCCGAATCGGCCGCCAGCATCTTTTCCCTTGACGAAGATAATCCGGTCCTCCCGGAGACGTTCAAGTTTTTTATGGGAGACGCTCACGTGGGAGGCATCATTAAGGATTTTGCCATCAAGGGGCCCAGCCAGGTGGCGGGAAACCAGATTGGGGTGGTATCGATAGAAGATTTAAGCCTCAATTCTTCTGTTGTCTTGAAACTGAATCGCTTCGATTCCGAAGTGATGGAGGAGCTGAAGGAGATTGGAAGGGCGGAAAGCATCCGGCTCACAGGGAGTGAGGAGTATACCAATACATACGGGCTTATCCCGGAATTAATTGAGAAAAGCATGGAGCAAACCCGGAATTTCATCAGCCTGATAGAGATCTTCATGGCCCTCGCAACCCTGATTTCCCTGCTGGGCCTGGTTGCGATGAGCGCCTACTACGCCAGGATGCAGACCCGCGACATTGCCGTCCGCAAAGTCTTCGGTGGCAGCGTGGCCACAGAGACGGGACGTTCGGTCAAAGAATATATGGTGCTGGTTGGAATAGCCGTTCTCATCGGCATCCCCGTTGCCATCTTCCTGGCCGAAAGGTACCTGCGCCAGTTCTGGTACAGGATTGAGGGCTACGGATGGGTGTTCGTCGTGGG
>CAMZCW010000287.1 GCA_947305045.1 uncultured Bacteroidales bacterium
TTCGCAAGGCGCACATTGGCGAAATCCAGAGCGCCATCTGGCCCGCGGACATGCGTGCCGCCTGCCACGCCGCCGGCATCGAACTCGCCTAAATACGCCGCATTTCGGTACACGTGGATCGGTGACAATTTTATTGCTTTCTGGCCATAAAATGTGTATATTTGCATTTTATGGGAATATTTGACAAAGGATTCAAAAAAACCAACCTGAACTTCTTCCAGAAGCTGGGGCGGGCCATCGTGGGAAAGTCCAAGGTGGACGAGCAAGTCCTGGACGCCCTGGAGGAGGCACTGCTCAGCTCGGATATGGGGGTGGATACCACCCTCAAGCTCATCGACAATATTGAGGAGCGGGTAGAGAAGGACAAGTACGTGGACATGGAGGAACTGACCGCCATTATCCGGGACGAGATAGCCAGTCTGATTGGCCCGGATGAGGGCCCGGTGCAGCCCTTCGACTTTAGCAAAAAGCCGTATGTGATGCTGGTCGTGGGTGTCAATGGGGTGGGGAAAACCACCACCATCGGCAAGCTGGCGGCACTGCTGGCACGGCAAGGGAAAAAGGTGGTGATTGGTGCGGCGGATACTTTCCGCGCTGCGGCTGTGGAGCAGCTCACCGTGTGGGCGGAGCGCGCCGGCGCGGAGATTGTAAAGCAGCCAACAGGCTCGGACCCTGCCGCCGTGGCCTTCGACACCGTAAAAAGTGCCGTTGCCAGGGGGGCGGACGTTGTCCTGATAGACACCGCCGGCCGCCTGCACAACCGCGTGGACCTGATGAACGAGCTCACCAAAATCCGCAACGTGATCCGTCGCGTGGTGCCGGACGGCCCGCATGAGGTCCTGCTGGTCCTGGACGGTTCTACCGGACAGAATGCCTTCGTGCAGGCCAAGGAGTTCTCCAAGGCGACGGACGTAACCGCCCTTGCCGTTACCAAACTGGACGGCAGCGCCAAAGGCGGCGTGGTGGTAGGCATCGTGGACTCCTTTAAGTTCCCCATCAAGTTCCTGGGTATCGGGGAAGGCATTGAGGATTTAAAAGTATTTGATAAAAAGGCGTTTGTAGAAGCCTTGTTTAAATTGGAAGACATACAATGAAAGTTTCGTACAACTGGTTAAAAGAGTATCTCAAGTGTGACCTCAGCCCGGAGCAGGTGGCGGAGGCCATGACATCTATCGGCATTGAGGTGGACGCCGTAGAAGTGCAGGACCGCGGACTGGACCATGTGGTTGTAGCCCAGGTACTTACCTGTGAAGCCCATCCGGACAGCGACCATCTGCATGTGACTACCGTGAACGATGGCTCTCCAGAGCCCGTCCAGGTGGTTTGCGGTGCGCCCAATGTGGCCGCCGGGCAAAAGGTGCTCTTCGCCCAGATAGGCGCCGTGCTCCCCGGAGATTTCAAAATCAAGAAGTCCAAAATCCGTGGCGTGGAAAGCTTCGGCATGATCTGCGCGGAGGATGAACTGGGCATTGGCACCAGCCATGCCGGCATCATGGTGCTGCCGGAGGCCGCCGTCCCCGGCACCCCCGCCCAGGAATACCTCCAGCTGGAGAACCAGGCCGTTATCGAGTATGAGATTACGGCCAACCGCATTGACGCCGCCTCGCATATCGGCGTTGCCCGGGACCTGTACGGCTACCTCAAGAGCCGCGACCTCCCTTGCCAGCTGTGTCTTCCTTCCGTAGAGGCTTTCCGCGAGGGCCCCGGCGAGTCCATGCCCGTGGAGGTGCTGGACAGCAAGGGTGCTCCGCGTTACACCGGCATCACCATCAAAGGCGTCAAGGTGGGCCCCAGCCCGGAATGGCTGCAGGAGCGCTTGCTTTCTATCGGCCTGAAACCCATCAACAACGTGGTGGATATTTCCAATTTCGTGCTCTTTGAAACCGGTCAGCCGCTGCATACCTTCGACGCAGACAAAGTGCGCGGAGGCAGGGTGATTGTGCGGCGTGCTGCGGAAGGGGAGCCCATCCGCACCCTGGACGGCATGGAGCGCAAACTGGCCGCCTGCGATATGGTGATTGCAGACGCAGCAGGCCCCATGTGCATTGCCGGCGTGTTCGGCGGGGAGGATTCCGGCGTAAGCGAGAGCACCGTAAACGTGTTCATCGAGGGCGCCTATTTTGACCCGGTCAGTATCCGCAAAACCGCCAAGAGCCAGACTTTGAGCACAGACGCCAGCTTCCGCTTTGAGCGTGGCGCAGACCCGGAGGCTGCCTTGTACGCTGCCAAGCGCGCTGCCCTTCTTATTCTTGAGGTGGCAGGCGGTGAGGTGGTCGGCAAAGTGCGGGAGGTATATCCGGAGCCCGTCGGCCGCGCCCGAATTGACCTGGATTACGACCGCATCGAGCATTTCATTGGCAAGAAAATAGGCCATGATGCCATCGTCAAAATCCTGGAAGGCCTTAATTATCAGTTCCTTGAGAAACGGGCCGATGGTGCCCTGGTAGCCGCTCCCACCTACATGGTGGACGTTACCCGCGAGTGCGACGTGGTGGAGGAAATCCTCCGCATCTACGGCTACAACAACA
>CAMZCW010000288.1 GCA_947305045.1 uncultured Bacteroidales bacterium
GTGGTCCACCAGATTTCGCCGGGTTTGCCTTCCTTGGTGGTGTTGTCGTACACGATGTACTTGTCTTTGGGAGAACGGCCGGTGTAAACGCCAGTCATTACGTTAATGGCGCCCAGTTCGGTTACCTGACCTTTGTCATAACCCTCCAGACCGGGTTTGGTTTCCTCATTGTAGAGGACTTCGTACGTGGGGTTGTAGAGGATTTCCTTAACGCCCTTGATGCCGTACTTTTTAAGATCGATGCTTGACATAAAATATCTAGAATTAATTGTAATTTCTATCCTGCAAATTTAGTGAATTTCTACTTCTTTTCCAAGTGAGCATCCAGCCTTTTTCTCAGGCCCGGAGCCAGCGATACGTTCTCCAGTTTTTCTGCCTCTTTGAGCCAGCGCTCACTAAGTTCATAGTCCTCCATGAGGTAGAAGGCCTGGGCGATGTTGTAGCAGGCACAGGCACGATGGGCGGCATCCCCCTTTTTCACAAGTTTGCTCCAGCTATCTACTGCGGCGGAAAACTTGCCGTCCATGATATTGGCAATTCCTTCTATCCAGGGTTCCGACCCGGTATCGAAATAATAGAAGCTGAAGCATTCCTTGATCCAGTTGGAAAGGAAGCGTCTGCTGATACGCTGTCCCACCACATCGGCCTCTCCGGCCAGGCTGCGCAGTGCTTTCTCCCCCAGGGCTTCCTGTGTGAGCAGGCCGTTGTTGTACACCAGCGTCCGCAGTACGGCAGAACCGTTGAAGGTGTGTACCTTGTCCTGGCTCATGCTGTCATATACATCCAGGTGTGTTTTCACCGGAATGGCCACGGGGCACACGAAAGCGGAATCCACCGAAGTGGCATCCTTGGCCGCCTGATTGGTCTCCGGCGCGGGTACGCCCAGATGGGTTTTAAGGACAAAGACTACGTCTCCGCCCGTATCCATCACCAGCGAATGCATCAGGTCCAGCGACATGCTGTCCACTTCCGGCAGGCGGAAGATGCCCACTTTTTCCTCCCCGCCAAAATAGTCCTCCTCCAGGGAACGGGCCAGGGACGATGCCGCCTGGCGGTCAAAGAGCGAGTCCACCTGATTGGTTCCGTCCCGGTACACGATGGAAATCTCTTTCCGGGACAGATTGAGTCCGGACGAAGAAGGCTGTCTTACGTCCATGTACAGCGGATAAACCTGCGGAGAGCAGGCTGCGGCGAACAGGGCCACTGCTAAAATCCAGGGATGTCTCATATCACTTGTGCTGTAAGGTCATATTCATCGGCACCGGTAATGCGCACCTGAAGGAACTCACCCACCAGGGAATACGGCTCCACGCCGTCAAACGCCTCCGGGCTGTATTTCACCAGGATTTCACCGTCCACCTCCGGGCTTTCGAATTCGCTCCGGCACACCAGGGTGCCTTCTACAAAATCGTCCACCAGGACCCGGACCTCGGTGCCAATCCGGGACTGGTTGTATGCAAGAGAAATGCCACGCTGCGCTTCCATGAGCATATCCAGCCGCTTTTGTTTGGTTGCGGCCGATATGCTGTCCCGGTAATGCTCCGCACCGTAGGTTCCCTCTTCCTCCGAATAGGTAAAGGCGCCCATGCGTTGGAAGCGGGCTTCCCGCACAAAAGCGAGCAGCTCGTCAAAATCCTCCGCACGCTCGCCGGGATGGCCGACAATAAGGGTTGTCCGCAGGGCTACGCCCGGCACCCGTTCCCGCATGCGGCGGATCAGTTCCCGTGTCCAGGCACCATTCACGTGCCGATGCATCTTGTCCAGCACCCGGTCGCTCACATGCTGGAGCGGAATGTCCATGTATTTGCATACCTTGGGATTGCGGGCCATCTCTTCCAGGACGTCTTCCGGGAAGTCCGCCGGATAGGAATAATGGATGCGCAGCCACTCGATGCCTTCTACGCAGGAAAGCTTGCGGAGCAGTTCCGCCAGCGCACGCCGCCCGTACAGGTCCAGGCCGTAATACGTGGTATCCTGGGCGATGATGATGAGCTCCCGGATACCCTTGGCAGCCAGCTCTTTGGCTTCCTCCACCAGCGCGTCCATGGGAACGGAACGATGGGCGCCGCGGATAAAGGGAATGGCGCAGTAGGAGCAGCGCCGGTTGCAACCCTCCGAGATCTTGAAATAGGCGTAGGGCTTGTTCCCTTCCGTAAGGACCCGCCGATAGGACTCTCCTGCCTTGTATGGGCAGCCCAGTGCCTCTACCAGCGGAGCCAGGTCCCGCGCACCGAACCAGCCATCGACCTCCGGGATGAGGGACGGCAGCTCGGAAGCATAACGCTGAGAAAGGCAACCAAAAACGAGCAGGCGTCCCACCTCCCCTGCCTTTTTGCGCTCAGCGCAGGCCAGGATGGTCTGGATGCTCTGCTCTTTGGCATCGCCGATAAAACCGCAGGTATTCACCAGGAGCACATCTACCGGACGGGTGTCCGACTCCGGGACCAGCTCATAGGCATGCTGAACCTGGAACAGCAGATGCTCCGTATCTACGGTATTCTTGGAGCACCCCAGTGTAA